>CAKTGD010000111.1 GCA_934561335.1 uncultured Oscillospiraceae bacterium | reverse complement strand
CATGCCGGTGTGATGGAATTGGTAGACGTAGTGGACTCAAAATCCACCGCTGGCGACAGCGTACCGGTTCGAGTCCGGTCACCGGCACCAGAAAGGGCAAGCCCAGCGGCTTGCCCTTTTTCGCTTATAAAAATCGTTTGCGTCAATGCAGCACCGGGAGGAGCTATGGAGATCGTCTATCAGGACAAACGCATCGTGGTGGCGGTAAAGCCCGCCGGGATACTGTCCACCGATGAGCCGGGCGGTATGCCCGAGGCGCTGCGGCAGGCGCTGGGATGCGCATGCATCCGCACCGTACACCGTCTGGACGCGCAGACAGGCGGGCTGATGGTATTCGCACGCAGCCGCGCGGCGGCGGCGCTGCTGTCGCAGCAGGTACGGGAGCGGCAATTCCGGAAGGAATATCTGGCGGCGGTACACGGTACGCCGCAGGCACCAAGCGGCGAAATGCGGGATTGGCTGGCACGGGACAGCAGGCGGCGCATTACCTATGTGGCGCAGGAGCCCTCCGCGCAGGCACAGGAGGCGAGGCTGGACTATCGGGTTGTGGAGGAATGCGGCGCGCTGTCTCTGGTGCAGATTCGACTGCACACGGGCCGTACCCACCAGATCCGGGTGCAGTTTGCCTCGCGCGGGATGCCGCTGGCAGGCGACCGGAAGTACGGTCTGGCCGAGGACACCACCGCGCCGCTGGCACTGTGGGCCTGCCGCCTGACCTTTACACACCCGGAAAGCGGTCGGGTCATGGATTTCACTCACCTTCCGCCGCCTCAGGAGCCGTGGACGCGGTTTGATCAGGCCGCTATGGAACGGCAAATCAAAAAAGAATGGCAGCTCTGAGCTGCCATTCTTTTTTGTTACGTCTCAATCAGCCGCTCCGTCTCCTCCCATGTCAGGCCGTGGCGGCGCATCAGGTCGGCCCGGTCGTCATAGGACAGCTTGCGCCTGCTTACACCGCAGCCGGAGGACTCTTTGACCCGGACGGGGCCATAGGCCGTGTCCACCGTGCGCTCGCTGCGCGCCAGCGTATAGCGGCGGCAGGCGCTCTCACGCACGCCCAGCGTGGTGGTATGGCGCAGCATCAGCTCCGCCATGCGGGCGCGGTCTTCCCCGCGGCACAGGCATGAGAGCTGGAAGGCGGGACGGCCCTTTTTCATGGTCACAGGCGTGACCCATGCATCCAGCGCCCCCTGCGCCATCAGTGTTTCCAGCGCAAAGCCCATGGCCTCGCCGGTCATATCGTCCACATTGCAGCGCAGCTCATACAGTGTTTCCGCCGGCTCGGGTTCCGTTTCGCCCCAGAAGGCCCGGACACAGTTGGCCTGTGGAAATTCCTTTTTGCCCATGCCGCAGCCGATCTTCTCCGTGCGCATCAGCGGCATGGGGCCGAAGGAGCGGACAAAATAGCGCAGCAATGCCGCCCCGGTAGGCGTGCACAGCTCGCCCTGCACCGCGCCGCCGTAAATGGGCACATCCCGCAGAAGGTATGCCGCGGCGGGCGCGGGAACCGGCAGCACGCCGTGGGCGCAGCGCACCGTGCCGCAGCCCACATGTACCGCCGAGGCTGCAATCTGTTCCGGTGACAGCAGGTGCACCAGCAGGCACACCCCCACAATATCCGCCACCGCGTCCATGGTGCCCACCTCGTGAAAGTGGATCTGCTCCACCGGACAGCCGTGGACATGGCTCTCGGCCTGTGCCAGCAGGTCAAACACGGCGCAGGCGTCATCGCGCACCTGTGGCGGCAGCCCCAGATGGGAGATGAGATGGCAGATATCATGCAGCCCGGTGTGGGTGTGATGGCCGTCATGTTCATGGTGTTCATGGGGGTGGTCATGACGGTCATGCATCTGACCCTCCTGCGCGCCGTGCACCGTGACGGTAACGGCGGTGCCGGTAATACCGCAGCGGACAGCGGGGGCGGCGGAAACCTCTACGCCCGCATGACGCAGTCGGGACATGGCGTCAAAGTAAGGGGCGGGATCCTCCAGCAATTCCAGCAGCGCCGCCGTCAGCATATCGCCGGCGGCGCCCATGGCGCATTCCAGATACAGTGTTTTCATCAGCAGAACTCCTCCTCTTTCTCACCGGCACAGCCACACCGCCAGCGCGATCTGCGCCAGCAGGATGGCCGGGATGCCCCAGGCGAAATACCAGTGCTTCGTTTTGTGGCGGAACACCCGCATCCCCAGCAGCGCGCCCAGACTGCCGCCCAGCAGGGGCAGCAGGAACAGCATCTTCTCAGAAATACGCCACGCGCCGCGCCGCGCTTTCGCCTTATCGATCCCGTACAGGGCAAAGGTCACCAGATTGACGGCCGCCAGATAAACCAGCAGCACCGCCATCCAGTTTCCGGAGGCGAACACCGCCGTGCCGCCGTCCGCGCCGCCGATCACGCCAAGGCTCACTTGCGCAGCGCCGCCAGCTCGCAGGCGGTTTTTGCCGCCAGACGGGCATTATTATACACCAGCTGGATATTGGAGGCCAGACTGCTGCCGCCGGTGATGTCCTTGATCTTGGCCAGCAGGAAGGGGGTGGTGGCCTTGCCGTGGATGCCCTGCGCCTTGGCCTCGGCCACTGCCTCGTCGATGGCCTTATTGATGACACCGGCATCCATGGAGTATTCCTCCGGAATAGGATTTGTCACCAGCATACCGGTCTTGAACTCCATCTCACGCTGGGCGTGGAAGGCGGCGGCCAGCTGGGCGGGGGTATCCAGCCGATAGTCTACGCCGAAGCCGGACTTGCGGGTATAGAAGGCGGGCAGCTCCTCGGTCTGATAGCCGATGACCGGCACGCCGTGGGTCTCCAGATACTCCAGCGTCAGGCCCAGGTCCAGAATGGACTTGGCACCGGCGCACACCACCATCACGGGGGTCTGAGCCAGCTCCTCCAGATCGGCGGAGATGTCCATGGTGGTCTCGGCCCCGCGGTGGACGCCGCCGATGCCGCCGGTGGCGAATACCTCGATGCCCGCCATGTGGGCAATCATCATGGTGGTGGTCACGGTGGTGGCCCCGTCGCGGCCCAGCGCCACCAGCACCGGCAGGTCGCGGCGGCTGGCCTTGGTGACACCTGCACCCGTCTTGCCCAGGTAGTCGATCTCCTCGGCTGTCAGGCCGGCCTTCAACCGCCCGCCGATGACGGCGATGGTGGCAGGCACCGCGCCGCCTTCGCGGATGATCTTTTCCACGTTCAGCGCCGTCTCCACATTCTGGGGATAGGGCATACCGTGGCTGATGATGGTGCTCTCCAGCGCCACCACGGGCTTGCCATTGTTTAAAGCCTCCTGCACCTCGGGGGCAATATCCAGATAACGGTTCATATCAAAGTTCCTCCTTGTCAAGAATATAGCGTATGTTCTCCCAGCTCATGCCGGGGTGAATGGTTTCCTCAGATGTGCAGGCCAGCGCGCCGGCACCGATGGCCTGCCGGGCACATTCCCGCAAAGGCTTTCCACGGGTAATGCAGGACGCCAGCGCGGCGGCCATGGCGTCGCCGCCGCCGGTGGCGTTGGCCACCTTTACCCGGGGGCAGGGCAGGCGCACGCTTTCTCCGGCGGCGTTTTTGGCAAAAATTCCCTCCGCGCCCAGCGAAATATACACCTGCTGCAAGCCGGTGGACAGCAGCGCATCCGCCGAGCGCTCTACATCGGCCGCCGTTTCAATCCTGACACCGCTGAGCAGCTCTGCCTCCATACGGTTGGGCTTCAGGGCGGTGAGATGGCCCAGCAGCGAACGCAGGCGCGGCGCTTTGATGGTGGAGACCGGATCGGCCAGAATGGGGGCGGTACAGTTGCGGCAAAGCCATTGCAGCGCCGCCTCGGGCGGATTGGTGTCGATCACCACAAGGCCTGCGTGGTTGATATAGTCCAGACGCTGGCGCAGGAATTCCGGGGTGATATGCTCGTAGATGGCCATGTCGTTGACGGCCAGCGCCATATCGCCGTCACTGTCGTCAATAAAAAGATAGGTGCCGGTGCGGCCATTGGGGATCACGGCGCTGTGGGTCAGGTCAAGGCCGATGGCGGCGGCATTGTCCCGCACGCTCTGGGCAAAGCCGTCCTGCCCCAGCACGGTGATCATGGACACCTGCTCGCCCAGCAGACATAGGTTGTGGGCAATGTTGCGGCCCACACCGCCCAGCGATGTGGTGACCCGGCCGGGGTTGGAATCGCGGGCGATCAGCCGGTTATGGGACACGGCCCCGATGTCCATGTTCACGCCGCCGATCACAACAATGTAGGGTGCGGTGCGCAGCAGATAGCCCCGGCCCACAATATAACCTTTTTTCATCAGGTTGGAAATATGCACCGCCGCACTGGACCGGGTAATGCCCGCCTTGTCGGCCAGCTCCTGCTGGGAGATGGCCGGATTCTCCCGAATCCACTCCAATATCTGGCGTTCTCGCTGGGTCACGCCCTCACCTCCATAAGCAAAACTAAATTTCTAATCATGAGTTTATGATATAACCGGCGACAGGATTTGTCAAGAGGAAAAAACGGCCTTGTAAATTATGCAATTCTGGTATATAATTACGGATACTGCAAAAATTACACAGAAAAGGTGAACGATGATATGGAACGTATGAGAATCGCAGCAATTTTTGCCGACAGCGATGCGCTGAGCGGCAAGGAGGTCACCGTCTGCGGCTGGGCACGCACCATCCGCGACATGAAAACCTTCGGCTTTATTGAGCTGAATGACGGCTCCTGCTTCAAGAATTTGCAGGTGGTCATGTCCGCCGAGGAGCTGGCGAACTACAAGGAAATTGCCGCGCAGAACGTGGGTGCGTCTTTGATCGTCCGCGGCACGGTGGTGCTGACCCCCGACGCCAAGCAGCCGCTGGAGGTGAAGGCTCACGCCATTGAGGTGGAGGGCAAGTCCTCCCCCGACTATCCTTTGCAGAAGAAGCGCCACAGTGTGGAGTTCCTGCGCACCATCCAGCATCTGCGGCCGCGCACCAACCTCTTCTCCGCCACTTTCCGGGTTCGCTCCGCGGCGGCCTATGCCGTCCACGAGTTCTTCCAGAGCCGGGGCTTTGTCTATGTCCAGACCCCCATCATCACCGGCAGCGACTGTGAGGGCGCCGGCGAGATGTTCCAGGTGACCACCCTCGACCTCAACAACGTGCCCAAGACCGAGGATGGCGAGGTGGACTATACCCAGGATTTCTTCGGCAAAAAGACCAGCCTGACCGTGTCCGGCCAGCTGAATGCCGAGAACTTCGCCATGGCCTTCGGCGATGTGTACACCTTCGGCCCCACCTTCC
>CAKTGD010000110.1 GCA_934561335.1 uncultured Oscillospiraceae bacterium | reverse complement strand
ATTGCCATGGCGGAGCGGCTGGCCCGCATTGCGCGTGTTTCGTTGGAGGAGCTGGGCCGCGAGCTGTTTGCCGCCGGCGCGGTGGATGGCAAATCGGCGGAGGAGCTGCTGCGCAGCGACTTCAAGGAGTTCCACATTGCCGAGCAGAATCTGGGCGTAGGACAGGTGACGTGCATTGATTCCGAGCACCTGATGGGGCGCAAGGAGGAGCTGCTGAAGGCCATGCGCCAGATGCGTCAGGAGCATGGCTATGACATGGTGATCCTGATGCTGACGGATGTGCTGCAAGAGGGTACGCAGCTTTTGTACGTCGGCAGCGATGATGCCATCCGCAACGCCTTCGCGGTGGAGCCGAAGGATGGCACGGCGTTCCTGCCGGGGGTAATGTCCCGTAAAAAGCAGGTCATTCCCATGCTGACCACTCTGTGGGGCTAAAAGCGTCATACATACGGAGCCTGCCGCGGCAATTGCCGCGGCAGGCTCTTTTCATCAGGCGGAAGTTAAAACGGAAACAGGCGGGGAGGGGGTTGCGCCGCGGCGAAAAAAACGGTATACTGGTTAT
Source organism: uncultured Oscillospiraceae bacterium (assembly GCA_934561335.1). The sequence continues at coordinate 4,751 of CAKTGD010000110.1, read as the reverse complement.
GGGGCGCATTTGCGCCCATAGAATATTACCGGAAAAGAGGAATCTGCCATGGCCTTTATGATGCCTGCCTACCACCATCCCGATTTTACTGTTCCCGCGCTGGCTGACGCGCCGGATGCACGCATCGCGCTTTGCGAGCGGGACGGCGTGGCGCCGGAATATTTCCACAGTACCTCCATGTATCCGGAGTATTATAAGCTGGATGGCCAGTGGCGTCTGGCGGAGGAGAGCCGCATGGACGCCTGCGTGGTGCTGCGGCCGGATGGCCGTCTGGACACGGTGGAATCCCGCAACCTGAAAGCCGGCGACCGCGTGATTCTGGGCCGCACAGAGCGGGGCGAAGAGGGGATTTACCTGCATTGCCACGGCTTTGAAGCGGCGCAGGACGCAGGGAGCGACCAGTTTGTGTTCCGGCAGGGCCGCAGCCGCGAGACCTCCTATGCCAAGGACTATGACGATCTGGCGGCGCTGCTGCGCCACGAGCGGGAGCACGGGCGGATCATCTGGGTTATGGGGCCCGCCTTTGCCTTTGACGCGGGCGCGCGCGCCGCGATGGAGGCCATGATTGCAAACGGCTACTGTCACGGCCTGCTGGCCGGCAACGCACTGGGCACCCACGATCTGGAGGCGGCGCTGCTGCATACGGCGCTGGGACAGGATATCTATACCCAGTGCAGCTGTCCCAACGGTCACTATAACCATCTGGACGTGCTCAACAAGGTGCGCCGCAGCGGATCCATTCCTCAGTTTATTCAGGAGTATCATATCGACAACGGAATCATATACGGCTGTGTCAAGCATCATGTCCCCTTTGTGCTGACCGGCTCCATCCGTGACGATGGGCCGCTGCCGGAGGTCTATGCCGACGTGTATGAAGGCGCCTCCGCCATGCGTGATCTGGTGCGCGGCGCCACAACGGTGATCTGTCTGGCCACCATGCTGCACACCATTGCCACAGGCAATATGACCCCCTCCTTCCGTGTAATGGCGGACGGTACGGTGCGGCCCGTCTATCTCTACGCGGTGGACGCGGCGGAGTTCGTGGTGAATAAGCTGCTGGACCGCGGCAGCCTCAGCGCCACCACCATGGTGACCAACGTGCAGGACTTTATTACCAAGGTGGCCCGCGATCTGGGCGTATATCCCCGCAGCTGAACAGGAAAGCCGGGGCGTGCCTTTTGCCTGCCTGCGGCAGGAGCTTCGCTGTGATCCTGCGAAAAAAACGGCATATGACCCAGCGTAGGGCCTTGCTTGTCACGCGGCGTCATATGATAGGATGTTGCCGTAAGGAGGTGAAGCGCTATGTCAAAATATACCACAGGCGAGCTGGCCAAGCTGTGCGGCGTCACGGTGCGGACCGTGCAGTATTATGATACCCGGGGCATTCTGATCCCCTCGGAGCTGTCCGAGGGCGGGCGGCGGCTGTATACCGATGCAGACGTGCGGCGGATGCGGATCATTTGCTTCCTGCGGGATATGGGACTGCCCATTGATGCCATCTCCCGGCTGCTGGCGGAGCCGGAGCCGGGTCGGGTCGTGGATCTGCTGCTGGAGCAGCAGGAACAGGCGGTGCGCCAAGAGCTGGCGCAGAGCCGGTCCCGGCTGGAAAAGCTGGAGGCGCTGCGCCGGCAGGTAAGACAGCAGGAGCCATTCTCGGTGGAATCCATTGGTGACATAGCGTGTCTGATGGAGCGGCACACACAATTAAAGCATTTGCATACGGTTTTGCTGTTAACGGGGATACCCATGTCGCTGCTGGAGGTGACGGGGATTATCCTGTGGATCGTGACGGGGGTATGGTGGCCCTTCGTGCTGTATCTGCTGCTGGCGGTGCCCTACGGCATCTGGGTCAGCAGGTACTATTTCGGACGTGTGGCCTATCTGTGTCCGCAGTGTCACACAGTGTTTCGCCCTGCGTTTCGTGAGGCCTTTTTTGCCCGCCATACGCCCACGGCCCGAAAGCTGACCTGCACCTGCTGCGGGTATCATGGCTTTTGCGTGGAAACCTTTTGGCAGGATACATAAAAGAATCCATTTCTCACCGCGGAAAAATGACTGGTGCAGGATTGAGTCCATCAATCCTGCACCAGTCATTTTCTTATTCATGGGGCAACCCCGGCTCAATCCTCGTCCAGTCGCCGCAGTCCCGCCACATCGGATACCGGCAGCGAGAAGCTGATAGCGCCGGCCTTGGTCGAGGGCCCGGCGTCCCGGTTAATGGCGTTCATAATGGCAACCTTCTCCTTGCCCTTGGCCACAATGTAGATGACATCCTTCTCATTGGCAAGGGAAACGCCGAAGAACTTCTCCGTGCCGATAGCGCCGGTGCCCTTGGCGTGCAGCACCGTGCCGCCGCCTGCGCCCGCGCTGCGCGCCGCGTCCATCACCATATCGGAGTGTCCCTCGTTCAGGATCACCACGATCAGCTCGTATTCAAAATTCATAGTCGGTATACCTCCTGTGGCGGTTTTTCCGCTGTCTGTCAGGTAAGCCAGCGTGCGGCCGCTGCTGACGCTCTTGAGGGGAACCGCCAGCATCAGACCGTTGCCGGGAATGTCGATAAACAATTTGCGCTTGGCTGCGCGGAAGAGCTGCTTCATCACATCCGTTCCCACCACCGCACCGGTAACAGCCTTCTCCGTCCGGGACAGGCCATAGCGCGCCAGATGCTGCGGCGTGGCGGTGCCCCGGCCCAGCATGGTGGTGACAAGATTCAGCCCCGCGTCCCGATATAGGGCCGCCATATCCTCGGCCCGGTCGCGGTCAGTAATGCTCATCAGGTAATACAGTTCCATCTCAGGCCACCTCCCACAGCTCGATAACACCCTCGTCGGTGAAATCCGGCGCGGTGTCCTGCAACTTGTTCCGGCGCGTCTTGACAACGTAAATCGCGCCCATCACCTGCACCACGATCAGCGGCATCATGGCCACCAGCGCCACAAGGCCGAAAGCATCGGTCATAATGTTGCCGCCCAGCGCCGTGGTAGCGCCCATGGCAAACGGCAGCATGAAGGTGGCCGTCAGCGGGCCGGAGGCCACACCGCCCGAGTCAAAGGCGATGGCTGTGAAGATGCTGGGAACGAAGAAGCTCAGCCCCAGCGCGACAATATAGCCGGGCAGGACGAACCACAGGATCGAGATCCCGGTCAGCACCCGCACCATGGCAAGCCCCATGGCGGCGGCCACGGCGATGGACAGGCTCATGCCCATGGCCCGTGAAGAGATAGCGCCGGCGCTCAGCTCCTCCACCTGCTTGTTCAGCACGTGGACGGCAGGCTCGGCGTTGATGATGAACCAGCCCATCAGGACTGCCAGCGGGATCAGCAGCAGGGCCAGCCCCTCCTCCACGATCACCCCGCCCAGCACATAGCCCAGCGAGGAAAAGCCTACATTGACGCCGGTAAGGAACAGCACCAGCCCCACATATGTATACCCCACGCCGATCAGGATCCGCAGCAGGGGCAGCTTGCGCAGCTTCAGGGAGAATACCTGAAAGAGCAGGAAGAAAATGCAGATCGGCAGCAGCGCCACGGCCACCTCGCCCAGCATAACGGGCAGCTCCTCCAGATAGCCGTAGCCCACCTCCAGCGTGGTGGCAAAGCTGCTCACAGCGGTCTGAGAGGCGGCCGCGGTGTTTCCCGGATAGAGAAAGCCCAGCAGCAGCACCGCCAGAATCGGGCCGATGGAGCACAGCGCCACCAGACCGAAGCTGTCGGATTTGGCCTTTTCATCGCTTCGGATGGAGGCAACGCCCACGCCCAGCGCCATGATGAAGGGCACCGTCATCGGCCCGGTGGTCACGCCGCCGGAGTCAAACGCCACCGACAGGAAATCGGGGTCGGACAGCGCCGCCAGCGTGAACACGATGGCATAAAAAATCAGCAGCAGCGTCCGCAGGGAGATGCCCAGCAGAATGCGCAGCATACAGATGGTCAGGAAAAGGCCGACGCCCACGGATACCGTCAGGATCAGCATGGTTTTGTCGATTCCCGGCACATTCTGCGCCAGCACCTGCAAGTCCGGCTCGGCGATGGTAATGACAAGCCCCAAGATGAAAGCCAGCCCCAGAATAAGCCACAGGCGGCGTGATTTTGTCATTTTTGCGCCCACCAGATTGCCCATCTGGGTCATGGACAGCTCTGCGCCCAATGTGAACAGGCCCATGCCCACAATAAGCATTACGGCGCCCACCAGAAAGGCCAGCATCAGGCCGCTGCCCACCGGCACAAAGAAAAAGCACAGCACGGCGACGATCAGTGTAATGGGCAAAACGGAATCCACTGCTTCCTTCAGTTTGCTGTTGATGATCTTACGACTGGTCAAAATAACGCTCCTTTTTCACCGTTCCGGGCAGCCCCGCGGGCCGAGCGGAAACAGGGTAATATAACAAAACCAGTATATCGTATTTCACCCCATATGGCAAGTTAAGAGATTGTGAACATACCAGTTATTTCCTGCCAAAGAATGCCCTGACGGCCCACTTTTCCCCCGCCGCCGCTGCCGCAGACGAAATCCCCCCACAACAAGCAATAGACGCGGCCATCCACAGGACGGCCGCGTCTACTATTTGTTATAACAGCTGCAAAAAATACAATTTGTTGTCAGAAGCTGACGACTTCCTCCTTGGGCTTTTCCGTGGCGTGGATGTCGCTCACGTACAGCACGGGGCCCTCGCCCTGATAGGCGTCGCAGTTCTCCTTGCGGACGGTAGCGGTCAGCTCCACCCAGTCCCGGTTCTTGAACTTGTCCAG
>CAKTGD010000109.1 GCA_934561335.1 uncultured Oscillospiraceae bacterium | reverse complement strand
CGGACGATCTGGCTGACCACCACGCGCTCGGCGCCGTTGATGACGAAGGTGCCGGAGTGGGTCATCAGGGGGAAATCTCCCATGAAGATCTCCTGCTCCTTGATCTCGCCGGTCTCCTTATTGTGGAGGCGAACCTTCACCTTCATGGGGGCAGCGTAGGTAGCGTCCCGCGCCTTGCATTCCTCCACGTTATACTTGGGCTTTTCGTCCATGGTGTAGTCGATAAAGCTCAGCTCCAGATTGCCGGCATAGTCCGAAATCACGTCTACATCGGCAAAAACCTCCCGCAGGCCGGTTTCCAGAAACCACTTGTAGGAATCCTTCTGGATCTCCAGCAGGTTGGGCATTGCCACCACTTCTTCATGCCGGGCAAAGTTCTTGCGCACTGTTTTGCCGTAATACTTGTCCTTGGCCATGTTCGTCCATCACGCCTTTCTGTTTGTTGTGCCGCCCGGGGCAGCGCCTGCGCCGGTGAAATCGCGTCCGGGTGACTGTATTTCAAATTTTTCTGAACGGTGTTATGCTGCCAGTCGTGATACACGCGGATTTGTTGGCAATTTTGCCGCAAACCTCTTGTATTTCCCGTCCGGCGGTGGTATACTGAGCATGTAGAAGGGGATATATCCCCATCATCCCAATATAAGCGTCTTAGTCTACCATATTTTTGACGGCATGTCAAGATTAAAGTACCGGCAGCGGCAAAATATTTTGCCGCTGCCTTTTTTCTGTCAAAGGGAGTGCTTTCCATCGAAAGCACTCCCTTTCATCTTTACTCTGTCGGCCCTATGTATTTGTACCAGAGCTCCGTGATGTAGCCGGTGCTGCTGTCGGAGTACTCTACATGGCAGCGCACCTCCGTATATGCCGCGTCCGACGCCGACTCCGTGGAAAACACCCGCTCCACCTGCCGCAGCACCACATCGTTCAGATACGCCTGCCCGCCCTTGAAATAGGCGTCGCTGCCATAAAAGTGCACCGAATCCACCGTACACTCGTCCCGATTCAGATTCTCATTGTAGATCAGTCCCTTGCCGATCAGCCGCTCCTTTCCCAGCTTCTCGACCGCGGCACAGTCATAGTTTCTGGTGGCCTCTACCATCTTCTGTCCCGTTGGTGCAGGGCCGCCGTCCACCGTCCAGTGATCCGGCAGTGTCTCGCTGCCGGAGGGGGTCTTTTCCTGTTCTCCTGTCTGCTGCTCCTCTTTCTTATCCTGCGGGGCAGCGGGCCTTTCCGCCTGCGCCGGCTGCTTTTCATGGTTGGACGCCGGTGTTTGTTGTCCGTTTTCCGCAGCAGTCTCCTCCGGTGGCTGTGTCTCCTGCGGCGGCGCGACCACCGTCACCGTACCGGTGGGGTCACCCGGCATCTCCTCCGCGTCCGCGTTCTCCACCGCTTTGTTTCCGCAGGCGGCCAGCATCAGCAGCAGCGCCAGCCCCAGCGCCAATGCCATGTATTTTTTCATCTCTGTCCTCCCCTTTATGCGTTCTCTGTCCGCTCCAGTAGCGCTATGCTTTCGATATTGGCGGTGCGAGGGAAGAGATCCACGGCGGCGGCACGGACGGCGGTATAGCCACGCTCTGCAAAGCGCTTTACGTCCCGCCCCAGCGTAGCGGGATCGCAGGAAACGTAGACAACGCGCTTTGGCGCCATGGCGGCGACAGTGTCCACCACCTCGGGCGCAAGACCCTTCCGGGGCGGGTCCACGCAGATCACATCCGGACGCAGGCCGCGATTGGCCAGCTCCGCCGCCGTCTCCTTGGCGTCGCCGCAGAAGAATTCCACATTCTCTACGCCGTTGGCCTTCGCGTTCTCGCCGGCATCGGCTATGGCCTCGGGCACGATCTCCGCGCCGATGGCCCGGCGGCAATGACGGGCCATACATAGGGTGATGGTGCCTGCGCCGCAATAGAGGTCCAGCACCGTCTCTTCACCTGTCAGGGCGGCAAAGGCCACCGCCTTGCGGTACAGCACCTCCGCCTGCGCCCGGTTTACCTGATAGAAGGAGGGCACGCTGAGCCGGAAGGTCAGGCCGCAGAGTGTGTCTGACAGGGTATCCTGACCCCAGAGGGTACGGTAGCTTTCACCCAAGATCGTGTTGCCTTTTTTTCGGTTTGTGCCCCAGACGATGCCCACCGCCTTGGGGACCGCCTCACGCAGCAGCGCCGTCAGCTCCGGTTCATGCGGCGCACGGTCGCCGCAGCCCAGCAGGCAAATCAGGCTCTCCCCCGCCCCATTGGTGCGGACGTACAGGTGGCGCAGCAGACCCTTTCCCGTTTTCTCGTCATAGCAGGGTACGCGGAAACGGCGGATATACTGCCGCACTGCCTGCGCCGCCGCATCGGCCTCCGGCCGCTGGATCAGGCATCGCTCCACCGGCACCACCTCATGGCTGCGGGCCCGGTAAAAGCCCACCATACCGTTGGGGGAGATAGGATACTGACTTTTATTGCGGTAGCACGCCGTGTCCAGTCCGCCCAGAATTTCCTCCACCTGCACGGCACTGCCGCCGATGCGGGAAAGGGCATCCTGCACCCGCTGCCGCTTGGCGGACAGCTCCTCGGTGTAGTCCATATGCCGGAAGTCACAGCCGCCGCATTTCCCGTAATAGGGGCAATCCGGCTCCCGGCGGGAGGGCGAGGGGGTGTGAATGACCGCGACCTTGCCGAAGGCGGCATTTTTCAGCACCTTCATGATGAGGATATCGCACTCCTCTCCCCGGACGGCACGGTGGACAAACACCACCTGTCCGTTGACCCGGGCAATGCCCAGCCCCTCGGAAGAATAGCCCTCGATCACGGCGCGGACGGTCTGGTTTTTATGAAGCGTTTCCATATACTACCTTTCTGTAAAGAATAGAGGAAGCACACGGCTTCCTCTATTTTTATTGTTTCTATCAGAATTCGAACTTCTCGGTGATCTTGCGGATGGCTTCGGCCATGGCGCCGAGGGTCTTGTTGTCCCGGCCCTTGCTGCGGCGCACCAGTGCCTGCAGGGCGTCCGTGGCCTGCAAAAGCTTCTGATAGACCACGCCGGCCCGGCTGCCATGTCCATCGAACACCGTCTTTTTGCGCTCAGGCAGGAAGCCCTTGGCCAGCTGCGTGCAGGTGATGAGGTCGTATTCCTCGGTATACTGCGGCGCGTGGGCATCAAAGCCCATGGCGCTGACGGTTTCGGCAAACAGAGGGGCTACCTCACGGTCACCGTGGACAACGAACACATGCTGCGGCTTGGGCGCCTTGAAATGGGAGATCCAGTCCAGCAGATGATCCCGGTCGGCATGGGAGCTGAGGCCCTGGAAATTGACGATCTTGGCCCGCACGGCGATCTCCTCGCCGAACAGCTTCACGCTGGGCGTACCGTCCAGCAGGGTGCGGCCCAGTGTACCGGGCGCCTGAAAGCCCACGAATACCACGGTGCTGTCCGCCCGCCAGAGGTTATATTTCAGATGGTGGCGGATACGGCCCGCGTCGCACATGCCGCTGGCGGAGATGATGACCTTGGGCGTCTTGTCCATGTTGAGGAGCTTGGACTCGTCCACCGTTTCGGTCAGGTGCAGGCCGGGGAAGCTGAACATATGGGTACCGTCCCGCACCAGCTCCAGCGCCTGCTCATCCAGATAGCCCCGCAGATCGCCGCAGAAAATGCGGGTGGCGGCCTTGGCCAGCGGCGAGTCCACATACACGGGGAAATCAGGCACGGAGGCGACCAGATGACGATCCTTGATCTCGCGGATAAAGTACAAAAGCTCCTGCGTGCGGCCCACGGCAAAGGAGGGGATCACCACGTTGCCGCCCCGGCCCAGCGTCTCGTCAATGATAGCGGCCAGATCGTCGGTATAGCTCCAGACCTCGGTGTGGTTGCGGTTGCCGTAGGTGCTTTCCATCACCACATAGTCCGCGCCGCCGAAAAACTGAGGATTACAGATGATGGGCTGATCCACGTTGCCGATATCGCCGGAGAACACGATGGTGCGCTTTTCGCCGCCCTCGGTCAGTTCCAGCAGAATGGAGGCGCTGCCCAGCAGATGGCCGGCATCGATAAAGGTGGCCGTTACCCCCTCGCACACATCAACGGTCTGGTTATACTCGCAGGTTTGCAGAAATTCCGGAACGCGCATGGCATCAGCCACCGTGTACAGCGGCTCCACATTGGGGCGGCCGGCCCGCTGGTTCTTACGGTTCTGATACTCGGCGTCGCTCTCCTGAATATGGGCGGAGTCAGCCAGCATGATGCTCAGCAGATCCGCGGTCAGGCGGGTGGTGATGATCCTGCCCTGAAAGCCGTTTTTGATCAGCATGGGAATGCGGCCCGAGTGGTCGATATGGGCATGGGTTACCAGCACCACGTCAATACTGCCGGGATGGAAGGGCAGCGTGGCGTTGTCCACCTCGTCGCGGCCCTGCTGCAGACCGCAATCGATAAGAATATGCTTTCCGTTTACCTCAAGGCAATGGCAGCTGCCGGTAACGCACTGGTCAGCGCCGAAAAAGCGGATCTTCATGGCGTACATCCTTTCCAAAAAGTTCACAACTACGGGTTCTGTTTTCTGCTATGATAGATGATGTTTTATTGTACCACTCTTTTCAGCCGCAGGCAAGCCGGAACTTGTGCAAAGGAATTCTTTCCCCAAATTTCCTTTACATATGTACGGCAAATGTGGTACAATGGTATTTGTGTTATTATGTATATGTGTATATGCAAAATCTTTTCACAGAAAGGATCCAAAATATATGGGACTGATCACCAAAATCTTCGGAACCTATTCCGAACGCGAATTGAAATCTATCTGGCCAATCGTTCACCAGATCGAAGGCATGGAGGAGGAATATAAGGCCCTGAGCGACGCGCAGCTGCAGGCCAAAACCCCGGAATTCAAGGAGCGCCTCCAAAATGGCGAAACGCTGGATGATATTCTGCCGGAGGCCTTTGCCACCGTCCGCGAGGCGGCAGACCGCGTGCTGGGCATGCGGCCCTATCCCGTGCAGCTGGTGGGCGGCATCGTCCTGCACCAGGGCCGCATTGCCGAGATGAAAACCGGTGAAGGTAAAACGCTGGTGGCTACCCTGCCTGCCTATCTGAACGCACTGACCGGCAAGGGCGTACACATCGTTACCGTCAACGACTATCTGGCCAAGCGCGACAGCGAATGGATGGGTAAGGTACACCGCTTTCTGGGGCTGAGCGTGGGCCTGATCATACATGATCTGACCAAGGAGGAGCGGCAAAAGGCCTACGCCGCCGACATCACCTACGGCACCAACAACGAGATGGGCTTTGACTATCTGCGTGACAACATGGCGATCTATTCCAACGAGCTGGTGCAGCGGGGCCACAACTTCGCCATCGTGGACGAGGTGGACTCCATCCTGATCGATGAGGCCCG
>CAKTGD010000108.1 GCA_934561335.1 uncultured Oscillospiraceae bacterium | reverse complement strand
TCCGGGTGTAGCGCAGTTGGTAGCGCGCATGGTTCGGGTCCATGAGGCCGTGGGTTCGACTCCCGCCACTCGGACCAGTAAAAAGTGCTGTAATCTCAGTGATTACAGCACTTTTCCTTTTTTTCGAGTACACACTAAAGTACACACTGATTTATTGGGATATCTTTATAGAATCTGTTTGTGTGGGTTTTCGGCCACCAGGCAAAACCATCCTTCAGCACAATATAAACCAGCCTGGCCCCTTGTCAGGCCGCCTGAAATGTGATATAATTTATTTTGTGGTTAGAACGGCGATTGTATCACTTTCGACTGGTCTATGCGTCAAACACGAACAGAAAAAATGACACCCGACGACTGGTACTCGTCGGGTGTCGCTCCTTTTTCGTAAAAAAACCGCCCCGCAGCGCAGTGCTGCAGGGCGGTTTCTTAGATTAGGGCCAGCAATTTTTTCAGCTGCGCTTCGGTCAGTTTCGTCCCGCCCAGCTTGATGGCTGCTGGAAACTCGTACGTTTTATCCGCACCATTGATTTTGATGCCATTCACATCATCCTGCAACGGATAGCCCCCATAATCAATGCCTTTAACAGGGGTTGCCGCTTTCTTGAAGGCTTCCGTTTCGGCATCGGTAAAGTAGTCTGTCCCCTTGATGGGCGTATGACCGTCCTTACCATCGAACTCTCCGGCATCCGCCCGGCGCCGGAGGTCTGCGGCGGCATCACCGGCATACTGCGCCGCCGCATTGGCGGCCGCTGTTGCCTGTTCCGCTGCCGCGATATCGGCATCCCGGCCCTGAAGCGTGGTTCCTTGAGCAGCCAGCCCAACCGGAGTGGGGCTGGCTGCCGACAGTGCTGCCACAGTAGGATACTGGATGTGCAGCTCAAGCATCGCCTAACACCTCCTGCCGGGTAAAGAGCGTGGGCATCATGTAGATGCGCCCGATCTGCACGTCCGGCATGTAGTCGCTGCCGTTGATCTTGACCCGTGCGTCCAGCATGATCTCCTGCTTTGCATCGAAAGCATAGGTCTGTTCCGGCGTCCACACGATCTGGATCGTATTTCCGGTGCGCTCCGCTTCGTTGGACGGATAGGCCACCTTCCGGACGGCCTCTCCCTGAACGAACTTAAACTCAATGCTCTCCACCAGTTCCGGATCAACGCCTGTGATTTTGACAGGCAGCAGACAGTTATTGCCCTGCTTCATGGTACTCTCCTTTCAGCCGGAAATTAGGGGTCCGGATAACCGGGCCGAATACCGCAGGTGATGAGGGAAACATCCCGGCGCCGCTTCATCACCGCGCCGCCATTGGCGTCATTGCCGGTGCCGGTGTTGCCCTCAATAGTGAGGATCGTGCTGCCTACAACACCCACCACAATGCCCACGTGCTCCGTTTTCTTCCGCTTTCCGCTGAAATCGAAAAACACGATGTCCCCCGGCTTATAGCCGCTGGTCACCACCTGCGCTGGAGCTGCCGTCCGGTAACGCTGGACGAAGGCGGAACATCTGGCCGTTTTGTAAAGGCTGAAGCCAGCCTCCCGGAACACCCACCAGGTAAAGGCCATGCACCAGGCATACGCCCCGCCGCTGACCTCGCGGCCGTAGTAGGCGGTGTTGTACTTGACCTTGTTGGAGTTGGTGGGCATCTCCACCACGCCCAGCTGCCATTCGGCGATCTGAAGCACGGCGGCCCGGGTCTTTGCCTTCAGGGCGGTCATTCCGCCTCGACCAGTGCGGTGCCCTGCACCCGGAAGGTCTTTCCGGCGATCATGCACAGGGCGTACATCTCGCCGCAGTCGCAGTCCACCAGATGGCCGTCCTTGACCAGAACCTTATCCAGGGAACCGGTGCCGGTATCCAGCAGGCCATAGCCGTTGGCGGTAGCGGCGGTGTCAGCCTTGGCCGCTGCGGTCTCTTCGGCGGTCAGCTCATGCTTGCCGGGCTCCAGGTGGATATCAGCACCCATCTCTGCCAGAGCGGTGTTGGTGTCCTCCAGAGTGGCCTCACCCACGGTGTACTTGTTGATGATGTCAGTGATCTTGCTCATAATGTAAGTCTCCTTTTTTATTTTTTAGGCCGCATCCGCAGCCGGGGTTACTCTAAACTTCCTCGTGATGTTCGTCGCCAACGATCTTGTCACCGGCGGCATCCACGGCGGACTTGCCGGCGGCCAGGATCTTCGGCAGCCACTCCGGCACATCTGCCCCCATGTGGACGGCGTGCTCCGCCAGACTGCCCAGCTCCCCAATGACGTACCATACGATCACCAGCGGTCCGATCAGGACCGTATACGTAAATGGCAGCGCGATACCGGGCAGGTTTTCCAGCATCATGCCGATAAGCCAGTCTGCCACCAGAGCCACGCACACAATGACGATCATGCCGCCCTTATGCCAGGCCCCCTCCCGGAGCTTGGCGCTGGACCAGCGGCCCTCCTTGCTGGCCACGGCAGAGCCTACCAACCAATCGGCCAACATCAGGCCCACCCAGATAATCACCAGCCAGCCAAACCAGCCCCAGAAGGCCGTCAGTGCGGCGATCACACCGGTGATAACGGTTTTGACATGCAGTGCAGAATTATTTCCCATCGCTGTTTTCCTTTCTAATCGCCGCGCTGACCTCGTCAGCTTCTTCCGGCTTTAATTTTGGATAATCCTTCAGGACTTCCTCCAGTTTCTCTCCTTTGCTGATCCTTCGCCTCACAACGCGGATCAGTAAGTTCAGTTTCCCCGTCACGCCCCATCACCTCCCCCTGTAGAGTTTCCATTTAGGTGCGGGTGCCGTTGATGATCTTGTAGATCTGCCGCTCACTAAGATCAAACTGGATGGCCAGGGCCTTGTAGTTACCGCCGTTGAAGAGAGCCCGGATTTCCCGATCCCGGGCGTTGCGCAATATGGATTCCCACTTAGGGATATACAGGTACTGCCCACTGCACAAGCGCACAAGCTTAAGGAAAGCGTCCATTCCGAGATCCTCGGCAAGGTCACGGTATGCCTCGGGAATGTCGCTCATGGGGACGGGATGGGCGGTGTTCAAATAAGGGATAGTCATAGATGGTCCCCCTTTACAAAGCCGCTTTTGTTTCCACTCGCACGGGAGGGATATTCGGGTAATCCTCACCGGTAATGGTTTTGTAGTTAGCAGCCGTAATCATACCAATGCGCACCGCATGCCACAGTTCATTTTTGGCATACAGTTTCTTATTCGCATCAGATATTTTGCTGTAACCGGTTTTGAACTCATCAAAGGATGTTCGTTTAATCGTATGAGACTTCCCACGAAATGTAACGACATAGCCGCTCGCTCCACCAGGGGCACACGGTCCGCCTGCCGCATAGGTTCCTGCCGGTATCGCAGATAGCGGGCTCTGGTATGCAATCAAATCATCCGAAAGAATGATATGCGTCGTTCTACCATCTGCAATAAGGTCTTCAACAAGGGTACACTTTACGTCCTCAGTTTGTGTATTCTGGCGGAAATTGATTGTGGCACAACCGCCAAAGGGAAGTACGATGGTGGCATATGCGTCATTACCAACCGCTGTAGAGACCGCAGTATAGGCACAGCTCTGATGCACCACCTCGATACTATAGCCTGCAGGGGCATGGACGAGCAGTGTTGCCTGTCTGGCTTTCGCTTTTGCCGCCTCGGCCTCCAGAATATCCATATTGGCATTGAAATCATTGACGTTATAGAAATCGTTCTGGGACGGCATTTTTAGTTTCAGGATATCAGTTGTTTCCATGTGGAAGCACCTCGTTTCTCAAGAAATAATGAGTATATCAGAAAGGATCAGCCGCCGTGGGGAATAGTCCTTCCACTCACTGAGCTTGATGGAATAATAGATGTCGCCAACAGCTCCAAAGCGCTCATCATAGGAGAAATCCTCCACACCCATCTGCGTGTTGATGTCGAGGTCGGATCCAGAGAGTGTGAATTGAACCGGCTCACGGCTGTCTCTTGCGCTTTGGATAGCTCGCACGGCCTCCACCGGGGTAATGATACTCCCGGTCACATACGGAGCGCTGGAGGCGGGGAAGAAGCTGTCCCAGGATACAGACCGCAGTCCCTTCAAACGGAGCAGCAGCACCTCACCGATGCCGAGCACGGTCGCGGTTTTGTTCTTCCCCGGGGAGGAAACTTTCAGTTTCTCTGGAAGGATCGGGAGCTGAAGCATCCCGCCGCTCTGGAACGTCAATGTGATGGCATATCTCATGCGAGAACCACCTCCGCACTCTCTGCGATCTCCTCTTTGAGAACCTGCTCGATCTTCTGAATGACGCCGTTCACATCGACCTTTTCGGAAATGCTTGCGCTCATGGAGACGGTGGGTGTTAGTGTCACGAAATTTTGGATATAGCGCATTTCTGCGACATCCCGGAAGAACTGCAGATCTTCATCGGCAATATGGACTTCATCGGCGATCTTCCCAGTGTTGGCTGCGATATCGCTGACGCCGCCGGCGATGTCACCCAGTCCCGCATAATCGCTTCCGCTAAACATCCCAGACACCTTGTCCGCCAGGCCTTCGCCAAAGCGGTACCCGGCGCCAGCGGCCTTGGAGTAGTCAATGTAGTCCATTTTTTTGACGTACTCGACCCAGCCAGCCTCGTCCTTGACCTTCTTCTGAGCAGACTCCAGCTTCGCGTAGAAACTGTCCAGCCCGCTGGTGAGGTCAACGGTTACACCTGGGATCTTATTGATGAGGGTCTCAATTCCGCTGGCCATGTTCGTGATATATCCGAGCACGGTCAGAGCCATATCATAGAAAAGCACCTTGACCGCGGCCACCGGGTCATTGAACAAATTTCCGAGGAAGTTTGCAAACATGGCAAAACCGTTATGCATCGGAACAATCGTACTGTTGAGTGCGAATGCTCCTAAAACCGCCAGAGCTCCGACAAGAATACCTGTAGCGGAAACGCCTGCACCGGTGAATTTGTTATAGGCAGCAACGCCGGCATACAGGGCGGCCACCAGGACAGCGAGCATCATTACCACCCAGGTAACTGGGCTGGCCAGCAAAGCGGAATTGTATGTGAACTGAGCGGCGGACGCGGCTGCCGTACTCCCGGTCAGAACGCCGTATCCGATGGTCAGGAAGTTCACCAGGCCGTTGTAGATACCCATGGCGGCCGACGCGATCTGCGTCCAATGCGCGGCAACCTGAAACACCAGAAAGGCGGTTCCAAGTCCCAAAACAACCGGTCCAATCACGGAAATATTATTGGCAAGCCAGTTAATAGCGGACAACAGCGGATTCAGCGCACGGATCGCGATATTGGACGCCATTGTCCAGACCTGCCCCCAGGTCATGGGAATCCTTGCAAACCGCGTCTCCACCTCATCTGCAGTGCTGAACAAAGCCGCCTTGATGACATCTGCAGTGAGCAGTCCTTCAGAGGACCAGTCTTTCATAGCCCCTTCGGCGCCCTGCACATTACGCATATAGTCTTCAATGGCTTTCGCCAGAAGCGGAGCGTTTTCGATGATGCTTCGATACTCATCACCTTGCAGCCGCCCGGAAGCCATGGCCTGTGTCAGCTGGTACATGGCCGAAGATTGCTCCT
>CAKTGD010000107.1 GCA_934561335.1 uncultured Oscillospiraceae bacterium | reverse complement strand
ACAAATTTACGCAAAGGTGACAAGTACTAAATTGGAGCATGACATATCAGCTTTTGAAAGTCGAATCAAGGGGCATTTGCCTACAATGGGAGGAATGGCATGAAAAGGACAGTAATCACCATGGACGGAAATGGAGAACTTTCCATTCCGTCCAACTTGAAAGACTTGTGGATGAGCGAGGGCGAATTGGTGGATATGCTCCATGTCACCGCCCCGAAACTCCATGCTGTGATAAGGTCGATATACGAGGAAGGTTTGTTGCCCATGTCGGAGGTACAACAGAAACAGGAAACCTCCAAGGGCATTTGGCAAACGATGTATGGTTTTCCGATGGTTGTTGCCCTTTGTTTCCGTATAGGCTCTTATGGTGCTGTTCGGTTTCGGGACACCATCATGAAGAAGTTGTACGGGGCAAAAGAGAAAAGTAGTGTCATTGTCCTACAATTCAGTGGAGGAACAACCGCCTTTAGCTGAATGTACTCTTGCTTGTTGGTTTGTTTGTCGCTGTCGTACTGTCGTGAATAAGTACTGAAGCATATACTTTGCTTGTTGGGGATTTGTCATATTGTATAAAAAACTAACAAATCCCCATATTTTTGTTGATTTGTTGAATATACAGAAAGTCGTATTGAATATCAAGTATTTATGGCTCTACATACTCTCGACAAATATCTCAACAAAAGAAAGGTAATGATGAAAAGAGAAGCCCTCAATGTCCATGTCTATGTTTCTCTTTTGCCCAGTGATTTGTTGTGTCGAAACTTTTGTTGAGAACTTGTTGACAGGTTAAGTGTTTGATTTTCATAGCAATACCATATCTCTTCAACTGCTCATCTGAAAAACGCCCAACACTTGTTCCGCTGTAAAATGTACTTGTGGATTATTGGCTACCGCTCTATTCTCCGAAATGATTGCTGCAACGTTCCTTGGAGGCTTTGCGCCTCCAGCCACTTGGGCGAACCTCCGCAGTGTTTTAGCATGGCATTAGATTTATGCAACCTATACCGAGGACACACAGCGCACATAACACACTCGGTATAGCTTACGAAATAAAACGACAATATACAACTACTATACTTGGCAAATTGCGCACAGAATATTATTACCTTGTCTTTTGTAAACTTCAAGAACAAAGCAGGTCGTGTCTGTTCCCTTGTTCTTTATCAATGCAGCAGCTTTTGATGTTTCATGCAAATTGTGAGATTTAAGGTCGGCAATTTTGGATTTGGAGAATCGAAAGACAAGAGTGTCGATTATTATGTTTGGAGGAGGGAGCGAGGTTATGTTTTGGGAACCCCAAAACTCCTCGCTCCACCATGAGGTCGGAGAAATTTTGCTCCCGATGGTCGCAGAAAGTGAGTATACCAACTGTAAACAGTTTATCAAGTAACAAACACCCATGAACAGCGAAGCAACTTCTTGGCTAATGCCACTAAGCAGACGCAACAAAGCTATTATTCTATCTTTTGTGGAGCAACCATTTCTATTGATTTTGGCAATTTACTTTTCACTAACTCGTATGATTCTTTTATCCAATCCTCTATCATTCTATTAGGAAAAGACCCCTCTATAAAAATGTCGTTCCAATGTTTCTTATTCAAATGGTACGCAGGAGAAAAGGCATTGTACTCTTCCCTCAATTCCTCGCCACGTTCGGGTAGCAGCTTTACAGCAATAGTTGGTATCGGTGCTTCCAACCATATATGCAGGAAGATTTTTCCTCCTACACGGAAGATCACCCAATCTTCTCCATAAGGCATTGCTTCTTCTGTGCCAGGCAATGATAAGCAATACTCTCTAACTTCTTCAATGTTCATTTCTTATACTTACGGTTTTATCTTTCAATGTGCCTAAGATATTCTAATATTTTCTGTTGCTCCAAATTCTGCATATATGTCTCCATGTAGTCCCAATTTGGTTGGCTATTGGCATCTATAGGCAAGAGTATCTTTTGGCGTTTCAAACGCCCTGTTCCCATTTTATAGCCATATCCATATTTGGCACGTTGATTTGTTATGCACATGGATATGAAAAGAGAAACATATTTGTTGTTTCTTATAGGTTTCAGCTTGCGAGTGTCGTTTCCATATAGTGCATCGTATGGATGATAAAAGCAATACCCAACAGAGCCGTTTCGATTTACAGACAGGCATTCTCTTTCCAAAGTTTCGTTTTGGTTGCCAACGAAATAGCCGATACCATTATTATTGGCTGTCGCCGTAACATAAGGGGTTTGCCCACTTGTACGCTCTCTTTCGTAGATATCTTTTCCCGAAGATATTTGTGCAATTTCTTCAAGGAAGAACGCTTTCCATTTTACCCCCCCCGTTTTGTTTTCATTGGCGTTCAATCGCTTCTTGAAAACCTTTAGGGTTGTTTTGAGTATATCAGCTTCTACCTCTTGCATGAATGAGGACATAAAATCGAAATCTATTTCACCCTTATCATTAATGGGGAGCAATATCTTTTCTCGCTTTATGC
The DNA here is from genome assembly GCA_934561335.1 of uncultured Oscillospiraceae bacterium. The sequence continues at coordinate 3,217 of CAKTGD010000107.1, read as the reverse complement.
GCTCATCATTTATTTCTCTGTTGAAGCTGTACTTCTCCGACAAACGGTTGATTATTGGCACCATGAAAAGGTAGGCGTATTTATCCAATCCCTTACGTTTGAGTTGGGTAACATGGTCGCTTGCCACAAACTCGTATTGGTGGAAGAACGCACTACCAACACTGCCACTATTGGCAATGGTTATGCACTCCTCGAACTTTCTTACGCTGCCTTCGTTGCCGACAAATCCATCCACACCATTGTTGAGTGCTGTGGATGATACATATGGAACAGTGCCTTCTGTATGGTCTGCTTTTTTAAGACGCTTGCCACGCTGTATTTCTGTAAATACTTCTGTAAAGCTAAAAGGCTTCCATTGAGAGCGAAGCAGTTTACCCCCCCCTAAAATTTCTTTGTGTATCAGTCGCTTGCATAATTTTTCTACTGCTGGTTTCAATAATAATGTTTCTTTTCTGCGCATGTATTCCTCCATGAACTGCCAATCAGGAGAGTTGTCTTCTGTGACAGGTAGAAGAATTTTTTGGCGTTGCATTCTTTTCTCGTTAAACTTGTAACCATATTCAAATTTCACTTTCTGTTGAATTATCATGGTCTTCAAGAACAACATAACATGGTAAGATGTTATACCACTCTTCAGATGAAGTCTTTTGACATCATCTGAAAAGATACACTCGTATGGATGAAAGAAAGTTTCAACAACACTTCCATTGTAGTTTACACCTAAAACAAGTTTGTCTAAACTTTCATTGGTGTTATCAACCCATGCAGTTATACCATTGTTACTGTCTGTTGCCCCTATAAAAGGACGTTTGCCAACTTTCATGTCGGCTTTGGTCAATCGTTTGCCTGGTGATATTGTGAATATATCAGAGAGGACAAATGATTTCCAACGTACTGATGACAGATTATCCATTTGCCACCTCCTTTTCTTCAAACAAGTAGCCTCGTCCGTGAGTAATCATGTTGAACTCGAAAGTCAGATAGTCTGCCATCGTCTTTTCAAAGTCTTCCTCTGATGGTATCTCTTCGTTGAAATAGTAGAATGAATGCAGCCATTCGTCATCTGCTTCAATGGTGCTACGCACAATAAAAGAGTTTGGTGCTGTCTTGCCTTGAAACCAACAATCAAGAAGATATTTCTTTCTCTCAGTTGCTCTGTCTGTAGGCATCAATCCGACATGAGCAAAGACTTCATAACCATCATCTTTGAAGTCAACAAACTTCACCAACTTATCTTTGGGGTGTGGCTGATGGGCTGTAAATACTGCTATTACAGGATTTGTTCCTACACCATAGAACGTATCTGTATTGAGGGTTATTACACCTTCGAGCGTATGGTTATCGAGAATGTACTGCTTATCTATTTTGTCCTCTTTTGTTTTGCCCACCATTGTACTTTGTGGAACTATGACAACACAACGAGCACCATCACCTACGCAATCCAACAAGTGACAGATGAATTTCAACTCCGTCAAGTGTGCTGTGCTTTTTGTCTTTCCTTGTGAATATGGCGGGTTCATCAAGCCAACGGTAAAGCCCTTCTTGTACATTTCTTCTGCACTCTGTTTCAAAAAGTCTGCACAGATAAGGTTGCTCTTTCCATCGCCACGTAATATCATGTTGGTTGTGGCAATAGAAAACATATCGTCACGTAACTCTATACCATGAAGATTGTTTCTTCTGATGTTTTCTTTGTCTTCCTCTTTTGCTTGGGTCAGCATTCTGTGCATGGCAGCTATCAAGAAACCACCTGTTCCGCAGCAAGGGTCAAGCACCTTGTCGGTAGGCTTGATTTCCGCCAAGTCTGTAAACAACTCGGTTATGTGCTTTGGAGTAAGAACAACACCAAGCGTTTGCCCATCACCACCACTGTAACTGATAAACTCACCATAGAAACGACCAAGCACATCTTCTGGGGAATTGTTGCAAATGGCAGTTAGGATATTTGAGTGCAAGTATTCTGCAAAATAGCGCAAAGGGGATTTTCCTAATCGCTCGTCATATTCTGACAATACAGGTCTATTGATGATGAGATTAAATTGGTCTATGACCCTTTTCTTTTTCACCTGTGGCTCAACCTTTACTCTTTCCATGTGTGCGGACATGGCATCGAATATCTTTTGACCATCAGTTTTTACGGTATCTCCATTCAAACTCTCTGTTGAGAAATCCTTTTCTTCCAATGCCAAAAGAATAGCAGATACGACCAAAGGCTTTTCACTATCTCCAAGTTGTCCATAGTTGCGCAAATCCTCATGCAAAGTCTTGGCACGGCTAAGAATGGTTTTCAGCTCAACACGTTCAATACTTTCGTTACCGCAAATAATCTCATTGTAGTAACGTTCGATATTTTCGGTTGAGAACTGACTGAAATCCTTGACCTTTGGAAGAATCTTGTAACCTGTCGGACTAACGTAAATTGGACGAATTACAATGCGCTTTTCGTCTGTCCCCGAACAACCAAAGGCAATGACTTTCTTGAAGTTTGTGTTTTGAATGATGCTGAGCGCATAATGCAGCGCACCATTCTCCGCATACTTGGTTACGCTTGAAGTATCCATCAGCAAAGTTTCATTATCTTTCAAGTACTTTGCTTGGTCTTCAACCTTTGCCTTGTCTTCTATTACGATAACAAAGTCACCCGAAATTGCCAAGTATTCAGGAAAGCCTTTCTTTCCTGTACCACGCTTAGAAACCATCGCCTTATTGATTTCTTCAATAGGACATGATTCTGCGTAGTGCTCTATACTTGAAGCATCGAGCAACTTTGATATAATGAGATCTGTTGTCTTTTCTGTCATTTTTATACCATAGATAATTGGATTTTACCACAATGCAACTTTACCTGCAATACCTAAGTCAATCGTTGCAGTAACTACACCCAGTGCTTTGAACACCCTTCTCATAGTTGGAATAGTGATACTGTAACCTCTTTCCAATCGAGAAATCTGTGCTCTTTTCACGCCAATACGCTCACCAAGTTGTTCTTGTGTCAAGTTCTGTTCTATACGAGCTTTCTTGATTGCTTCGCCCAATCTATAGGCATGTAAAGCTCCATCCACGTCACTCTCAAAAGCATCACGTTTAGGTGTGCCTACTTTACCGAAATGCTTGTCAAGCACATCGTCCAATGGGGTAAGATTCATCTGTGCCATAATCACTTGTTTTTGAAATATTCTCTTCTTATTGCTTCTGCTTTTGCTATCTCCTTGCTTGG
>CAKTGD010000106.1 GCA_934561335.1 uncultured Oscillospiraceae bacterium | reverse complement strand
TCCCAGCCGGGGATATAGGGGGTATAGTAGCCCCGCATGGCGTACATACGGGTGATAAAGTCCTTCAGGGACTTATTCAGGGCATGACCCATGTGCAGCGCGCCGTTGGAGAACGGAGGGCCGTCATGGAGGTTGAACAGGGGCTTGCCCTCGTTCTTCTTCAGCAGCTCGTTATAGAGGTCGAGCTCCTCCCAGTGCTTGAGCATATCCGGCTCGCGCTTGGGCAGGCCCGCCCGCATGGGAAAGCCGCTCTTGGGCATATTCAGTGTCTTTTTGTACTCCATTTTGCGTCTCCTTTATGTTGATTTTTTTGAATAACAAAATAAAAAGCGCCTTTGTCTCCTAAGAGACAAAGGCGCGAAAAAGCATCCTCTGCGGTACCACTCTTGTTGCCACATCCGTGGCCACTCGCTCCCACCAACCGTGGGTACGGGAAGATAACGGCCCGCCGCCGTCCGCGCTTACCGGGCAAAAGAGCCATCAGGCGGATGCTCGGGAGTGATACCTCATACCGTCTGCCCGTCCGCCTTTCACCAAACGGCGGCTCTCTTTGCGCGGCAGGGAGGCGAGGCGCGTCTCCTTCATCGCAGTTATTCGGTGTTTCCTTGAGATATCTGATAATATAACCACTTTTTTCCCGTTTGTCAATGACATTTTTACCTGAACAGGCGGTTTTTCAGAGAATACCCGCCATCGTCAGCAGGCCGATCACACCCATACAGACGTAGACCGCGCCCATGGCGCAGAGCAGAACGGTGATCAGGGAGTAAAAGGCGCTCTTCTTGGTGCGCTTGAAGCGGCGGATATAAAACAGCATCAGGCAGGCCGCGCCCAGCAGCAGGGAGGTAATATAGGTCAGCAGTAAGCTGTCCTTCAAAATGGTCATGCGCAGGGTCAGCGCGATCAGCACCGCGGCAAACAGAACGGCCAGCGTGATATTCAGCCACAGGGGCAGCTTGACACGCTCCTGCTGTGCCGCCCTTCCCGGCAGCGTATCGGCCAGAGGGAGTCCGGCGGTATAGCCGCCGTAGTTGCTGTTTTTCTTTTTCGCGTGGTTATTCTTATTGGGGTTGCCCTTCGCCTTGCGAATCTCCTCCTGACGGTTGACATACGGGTTATTCTGCAAGTTTTTCTGTAATGTTTCCTTGTTCTTTGCCATGGGGATGCTATCTCCTTTTTTTATCAGGCAAAACGCTTTCGCTCTTTTTGCCAAAATTGTTTTCTTTCAGCGGGCAGCAAGCGGGCAATGTCTTGTCCGCTTTGCGCCGCATCGTTGCAATCATCGGATGTGAGCCAGCAGCAGGCGAAACATTCCGTCCGCGGCGGCGGCGCGGATGGCGGCCCGATCGCCGGAGAGATGCAGCAGCTGCACCACGGTTTCCCGCTCTTTCGACAGCGCGATATATACGGTGCCCACATCGTGGCCCCGGTCGTCCCGGTCAGGGCCGGCCACACCGGTGACGGACAGAGCCAGGTCGGAGCCGGTGAGGACGCGGACGCCCATGGCCATGGCGCGGGCCACAGGTTCGGACACGGCGCCGTAGGCCTCCAGCAGGGAGGCCGGTACGCCCAGCACATGATTTTTTACCTGGTTGGTGTAGCTGACCACGCCGCCCAGAAAGACCGCCGACGCGCCGGGCACATCCGTCAGGCGCTTGGCGACGAGGCCGCCGGTACAGCTTTCAGCGGCGGCAAGCGTGGCGCTGCGCGCTTTCAGCGCCGCAACCACCTGCCGCTCCAAGGTTTCGGTCATAGCCACGCTCCTTACTGCTTCGGGTACAGGCGGATCATCTCGCGGTTCGCCAAGGCCCTGTCACACAGCGCGTCAATATCCAGCGCCGCCTCATACTCACGCACCTGCTCTAGATCAGGTTTCGTCTTGGGATGGCGGGGCGTAAACACGGTACAGCAGTCCTCATAGGGCAGGATGGAGGTATCAAATGTGCCCACGTGGCGGGCGATGCGGACGATCTCCTCCTTGTCCATGCCGATCAGCGGGCGCAGCACCGGCAGCGTGGCCACATCATCGCTGACCACCAGAGCCTGAATGGTCTGGCTGGCCACCTGACCCAGGCTCTCGCCGGTCACGATGGCCTTGCAGGCCAGCTCATGGGCCAGAGCGTCGCCCAGACGCATCATGAACCGCCGCATGATCAGCGTAAAGTGATCCTCAGGGCACTTGCGGCGGATCTCCTCCTGAATCTCGGTAAAGGGCACCACATGCACGGTGAGCCGGCCGCACCAGACCGTCAGCTCCTGGGCCAGCTGCAAAACCTTTTCCCGGGCCTGCTGGCTGGTATAGGGAGGGGAGGCAAAGTGCAGCAGCTCCAGCTGTACGCCTCGCTTGGCGATCATATAGCTGGACACAGGGCTGTCAATGCCGCCGGACAGAAGGCTGACGGCATGGCCGCCCATGCCGATGGGCAGGCCGCCGGCAGCGCTCTCCGCCGGGCCGTGGACATAGGCCGCGTCCTCCCGCACCTCCAGATGCACCGTCAGCTCCGGGTTATGGACATCCACCGTCAGATGAGGAAAGGCATCGTGGAGCGCGCCGCCCACCCACTGGCTCAGCTGGATGCTGCCCATGGGGAAGGATTTATCGGAGCGCTTGCTCTCCACCTTGAAGGATTTGGCCGCCAGCAGCGCCGGCGCCAGATACGCCTTGGCGGTGGCGAAGATGGCCTCCTTCTCCTTGGCGCAGGGCACGGCCCGGGCAATGGCGATAATGCCGAACACCTTCTTGCAGGCATCGTAAGCCGCGTCCAGGTCGCAGTTTTCCTCCGCCGGCTCCACGTAGATGGTGGACTGGCGGGAATAGATCTTGAACTTGCCGCAGCGCTGGGTACGGCGGCGGATGTTGCTCATCAGCTTCATCTCAAAGCTGTGGCGGTTCAGTCCCTTCAGAACCACCTCGCCCAGCTTGCAAAGAATGATTTCGTGCATGGGGTTTCTCCTTAACTACAAAATGATACTAAATGATACTATAAAATAACAAATATGCGCTTACTTCACCGCGCTCCATGCGCACAGCACCAGCGTGGCCGCCAGCGCAATGCTGACCGGCAGGCGGAAGCGGCGGTACAGGGATTGGATGGCCGTTCCGAAGGCGCACCACAGCGTACTGGCAACGGCGCCCAGAGCCGCAAAGGCCAGCGACGACAGCAAAATGGCGCCGGGCGCAACGGTGTAGGGAATGACGTAGACGGAAAAGAGGCTCAGCGCCGCCACCCAGCTTTTGATATTCAGCACTTGCAGCAGAATACCGCCGCGGACGGTTCCCTCGCCGTCCCCGGCTTTGTCATCGGCATTTTTGATGCTGCTGCGTACCATGTTGAAGGCCAGATACAGCATATACAGCGCGCCCAGCCACTTGAGGTAGGGCACCAGCGCCGGAATTTTCTCCGCCAGCAGAAGGTTTAAAAAGCCGCACAGGATACACTTGGCGCACAGACTGCCCATACTGCCGATGCAGAACTGCCAGAAGGCACGAAAGCCGCCCTTCGCGCCCAGATACAGGCACATCAGGTTATTGGGGCCAGGGGTCATGGTCATGATCACGCTGTACGTCAAAAAGGCGGGGATGTTCATGTCGGTCTCCTCACTTCAGCAGAGTGCTGCTTCGGTATTGTATCGCTTCTGCCAGATGCTGAGACTGAATATCCTCTGCACCGTACAGGTCGGCAATGGTACGGGCCATGCGCAATATGCGGTCATGGCTGCGGCCGGTAAGGCCAAGGCGGTCAAAGGCACCCTGCATCAGGCGCTCCCCCGCCGCGTCCAGCTGGCAGTATTGACCGATCATGGCGGGGGTCATATAGGCATTGCAGGTGACGGATGTACCGGCAAAGCGGCGCTTCTGCACCTCGCGGGCGGCATTGACCCGCTGCCGCACTGCCGCCGAGGACTCCGGCTGTTCCTTGCGGCGCATGGCCTCATACTCTACCGAGGGCACCTCGACGTGCATATCAATGCGATCCAGCAGCGGGCCGGAAATACGGCGCATATACTGCTCCACCTGCCGCGCTGAGCAGCGGCACCGCCCGGAGGGATGGCCATACCACCCGCAGCGGCAGGGATTCATGGCGCACACCAGCATGAAGCGGCTGGGCAGCGTCAGCGAGCCGGTGGCGCGGGTAATGGTCACCTGTCCGTCCTCCAGCGGCTGGCGCAGGGTCTCCAGCGCGGTTTTATCAAACTCCGGCAGCTCGTCCAGAAAGAGGATGCCGTTGTGGGCAAGGGATATTTCTCCGGGCCGGGGAATGCTTCCGCCGCCGGACAGAGACACCGGCGAGGCGGTATGGTGCGGACTGCGGAAGGGCCGGGTATCCACCAGCGGATACACCGGGTCGGTCATGCCCGCCACGGAATAGATCTCTGTGGTCTCCAGCGCCTCGGCACGGGTCATGTCCGGTAAGATGGAGGGCAGGCGGCGGGCCAGCATGGACTTTCCCGCGCCGGGTGAGCCGATGAGCAGCACGTTGTGGCCGCCGGCGGCGGCGATTTCCAGTGCCCGCTTTACATTCTCCTGGCCCATTACGTCGGCAAAGTCCGGCAGCGGACGGCGGCGGCCCGACGGCTCCCACCGCTGCGCCGGAGACAGCTGCCGCTCCCCTTTCAGATGGGCGGCCAGCTGCGCCACATTGTCCACGCCGTAAACCTCCAGCCCGTCGGCCAGCGTGGCTTCGGCGGCGTTGGCGGTAGGAACGTACAGCTGCCGGATTCCCTGACGGGCGGCGAACATAGCCATGGGCAGCACGCCGGTAACAGGACGGAGCATGCCCGTCAGACTCAGCTCGCCCAAAAAGGCAGCGTCCTCCGGCAGGGCGCGGATCTCCCCTGCCGCAGCCATCAGCCCCAGCAGAATGGGCAGATCATACACCGTCCCCTCTTTCCGCACGCGGGCGGGGGCCAGATTCACGGTAATACGGCTGACGGGAAATTGCGCGCCGCAGTTTTTTACCGCGGAGCGCACCCGCTCCCGGGCCTCCTTTACCGCCGCGTCCGGCAGCCCCACAATATCAAAAGCAGGCAGTCCGCCGGAGAGCATACATTCTACCGTTACCTCGTAGCCGCTGACGCCGCCCAGCCCCAGCGAACGCACTGTTGTGACCATCTCCCCGCCTCCCCTGTGATGTTTCTTTTGCATTTTAGCATAAAAAATCAGAAAAGAACAGAGGTTTTTCTAAAATAAGTACTGCTGGCAGCAGTTATTACAAATTCTTGCAGCAAAACCGCACTTTAAGTTTCGCAGCAGGAAAAAAACACAAAATGACGGTTTACACCCTGTTTTTTTTGTGTTATCATCATATGTACGCTATAATATCCGTCTTTATAAGACGGAGAGTGATATGAAGGAGGTTCATATGGTAAGAAAAATGAAATCCATGGATGGTAACAACGCCGCGGCGCATGTAAGCTATGCGTTTTCCGAGGTAGCTGCCATCTACCCCATCACCCCGTCCTCCCCCATGGCCGACTTTGTTGACCAGTGGAGCGCCAACGGCCTGAAGAATATCTTCGGCACGCAGGTCAAGGTTGTGGAGATGCAGTCCGAGGCAGGCGCCGCCGGCGCTGTCCACGGCTCTCTGGGCGCAGGCGCTCTGACCACCACCTACACCGCCTCTCAGGGTCTGCTGCTGATGATCCCCAACATGTACAAGATCGCAGCCGAGCAGCTGCCCTGCGTGTTCCATGTTTCCGCCCGTACCGTGTCCACCCACGCGCTGAACATCTTCGGCGACCACTCCGACGTGATGGCCTGCCGCCAGACCGGCTTTGCCATGCTGT
>CAKTGD010000105.1 GCA_934561335.1 uncultured Oscillospiraceae bacterium | reverse complement strand
GCCAATGCCGTTAGTGATGCCGTTCTCCACGGCCCAGGCCACCGCGTTCGCATAGTAGCTGTCGGCGAGCACATCGCCGAACTCGGCCTTACTGTCGACTATCTTGCCAATAGCCCGGAACAGGAAGGTCACGCTCTGGGCACGGTTGCAGGTCGCGTCGGGGCTGAACTTGCCGTCACCGGTACCGGTGGTGATGCCCTGGCTCAGCGCCCAGCGGACAGCTTCGCCGTAGTACGCGTCCTCGGCAACATCTGTCATGTTCATAGCGTAATTCACCACAGGAGATCCAGCCGCACGCCACAGGAAAGTGACGATCTGGCCTCGGGTGCAGGGCTGGCTCGGTCCAAACAGGCCGTTGCCGATGCCGCCGGTGATGCCCTTTTCCTGCGCCCACTTGACGGCCTCGTAGTAATAGGCGCTGGTGGACACATCGCTGAACGGGCTTGGCTCAGCTTCTTTGGTAAAAGTGGCGTTGATCTTGACCTTGCCGGACGGCATAGTGAAGGTATATTTGCCGTTGCCCTTATCAGTCAGCTTCAGTTCCTTACCGTTTTTGTCGGTCACGGCGAGGTCATCCAACTGATAACCGCTGTCGGGCTTCACCGTGATGGTCACAGTATCGCCCTTTTCCGCAGAACGCGGGCTGACGGTCACGCTGCCGTTTTCGGTCTTGCCGGGGATGGTGATGGGGTAACTCGATGAGCCGCCGGAGCTGCCGCCATTGTAGCGCCAGTGTGCCGTATAGCTGCGCTCGCCGGTGCTGCCCTTCGGGGTGGTGACGGTCATATTATTCTCACCCGTCAGACCCGTGCCGCTCCAGCCGGTGAAGGTGTAGCCGGGGCGTGTGGGATTCTTGAGGGTAAAGGTATCCGTCTCGACGGTGTAGGTGTCGGGGTTGCCCTCTGCCGTGCCGCCGTTCAGGTCATAGGTGATGGTGTACTGATCGACCGTCCACTTGGCCGTCAGGGTGATATTTTCCGTTATTGCAGTATCGAAGTTAAACCTGCTCTCACCAAGATACCAGCCTGCAAAGGTGTAGCCGGACTTGACGGGTGTATCCGGTGCGCCGGACTTGACGTTCACCACCTGGACGGCGTAGACATCCTCGCCGTTCTTATAGGTCATCACCTTGCAACCGCTTTCGATACCTACTGCTTCCGGCAGGCCGAAGCCTTCCTGGAAGCTGCCGTTGTAGAACGTGCCGCCGCTGATCATATACATTCCCGAGATTCCGTCGTAGAACGTGCCGCCGGAAATATAAGCGGGAGTCCCGCCGCTGATACTTTCGACTGTGACCGGCCCGTAGAAGCTGCCGCCGGTGATTTCACCCTCAGCATTTCCGACAGTCACTGGGCAGTAATAGCTTCCGCCGGAGATCGTGACACCGGTGGCATCCACCTTGCTGGCGTTTCTCACAGTCAAGTTCGCATCGAGAAAGGTAATGTGGCCAATGGTCAGCGTACAACCTTTCATATCCAGGGTATAATCCTCCGTGATGGTCATGCTGTCCAGAGTCAGGTCGCCGCCGATGCTCGCCGCCTTTTTCAGGTTTGCCATGTCGGAGACGGAAAGCCTGCCGTTGTTGACCAGTGCGCCGTCCACCGTCAGCGCAGCATTCTTTCCCAACGACAGCTGGCCGGAAATTGTGTTTTCGCCAGCGGGCTGGGTCGTTACGGTACCGCCCTCATTGATCACCAGGGAAGCGTTTTCGCCTTCGAAGAGCACACCGCAGCCCGCGCCCACGGTCAGGCTGCCGTTGACCACCATGCCTTTGTAAGGATTGAGGCTCACGACATCTTTCAGACCATCCAGCGTCAGCGCCCCGTCTTTCGCGATGGTCAGAGGAAGATTGAGATGTAGGGGAGCGCGGCTACTATTTACCAGCGTGATCGGCCGGTCAATGGTCAGCTCTTTGACATTTTCCGTTGCATTGACCGTGATACCACTCTTCAGCTTGATCGTCGTGACGTTCGAGTCCGCCAGCGCCGCCAAGAAATCCGCATCATTGGAAACTTCCCTCTCCCGTGAGATCGTACCGCTGCCCGTCACACCGCCGTTAAACTTCCCGCCGGTGATGGTTCCGTTGTTGATGACCTCGCCATTGAATATACCTTTTTCGATCGTGCCGCTGCTACTGTTGGTCACCGGGCCTTCAAAGCTGGTTTCGCCGGTAGCTCCATTATTGCCGGTGATTTTACCCCAACCACTATTGGTGCCATTCGTCACATTGCCAGTAATTCCGCCGCCATCAGCGTACATAGTACCGCTGTTTTCAACATTGTCCTCAATGCTTCCGCCGCTCATAGTGAACGGACACCGAGCTTCATTGAGTACTCCGCCCGAAGCATTATTGTCACAAGAGGCAGAGCATCCCTGTATTGTGCCGACCTCCATGACAAACTCTCCGCTGTTGTAAACACCACCGCCGCGACCGTACATGGAGGCGACAGCTTTACACGCACGGATCGTTCCGCCAGCTAAGATGAATTTACCAGGTCCATCGACCACCATACTGTTAATGTGAACCCCACCACCGCCGCTATACTGTGCGGTGCAGCTGCGAATCTCAGAACCGGGATTCATCGTGAACTTACCCAATGGATCGACCGCCACACCGCCGCCGAAGCCTGCGGTACAGCCGATAATGCTGCCGCCATTCATGATAAACTCACCCGATTTGGGATCGGTAGGGTTGTAATTAGTGCCAATGTAGACCCCGCCGCCCCTGCCTCCGCTGCTGCTGGCAGAGCAGCCGACAATGCTGCCGCCGTTCATAGTCAGCTTACCGCTGGGGGCTATGTGCACACCGCCGCCGTCATAAGCAGTACCGTGAACGTTCTGCGTTCCCGTGCCGCCGGTGATGACGCCGCCATGGACCGTCTCTGTACCGTTGATCTCGTCTAACACCCACAAACCGTCGGCGTTGGGCGTAAACTTATGCTCCGCGGAGGGGCTACTGTCGATGATGGTCAGGTGCACGCCTGAGTTGACGCAGATGCTTTTGGGTATCGTCAGCACATGGCCGTTCAGGTCGATAGTGAGGTTGAAGCCAACGTCCATAACGCTGGGAAAGTTGATGTCATTCATCAGCTTGATGTTGCCGCCTGTATTCAGCGCCTCGCGAATGTCGCCAGGCTCCGTTGTCTCTTTGGCGCCGGTGCTCCGCGGCGTCAGTTGGGGGGTAGATTCCTTTTGGATGTTGTAATCCGCCAGCGTGTGGCCATCCTCCAGCTCCTTGCCAGCCAAAATGAGCCGTTGCTGATGGGGCGGGGTGCCTTCTGTATTCTGATTTATCTGCTTCACATCATCAATGCTGTCGCCAGACTCCACTTCAAGCGTAAGCGTCTTGTTATCCGGCGTTTCCACGAAAATCTCCATCGCGCTCGCATTCACGCACAAGGCAAAACACAGCGTCAGCGCCATTAGGACGCCGAATAATCGTTTCTTCATCGTGATCCCTCCATGATGAAAGTGGTATGGTACATCCAAAGGATGCACCAAGGGGATATCCCCTTGCCCAAAAATTATTTTTCCGTCAGGGCTTCAAAGCCCTTTTCCGCCTGCTGGACGGTCTTTTGGATGATGCCCAAAGCCATTGTGTGAAGGTCCATCTGCAAAACTGCCGCCGTGATCGCCGCCCGCTTCTCCTTCGGTACGTCATAGAGCTTCAACGAGCAGTCCAGAAAGCGGGAGATCTTGGCCTCCATCGTGAAATACACGTCGCAGGGAACCGACATGAAGCCCCGCATGATACTGGCGGACGCGATCTCCATTTCGTAGAAGTCCTTGGGCTGCGCCTCCGGCAGATAAGGCCCGAAGATGACTTGCAGCCGTTTCGTTGTGCTTTTGTAAAGATACGCCGCGATGGAGGGCAGAGAGTATGCCATCACATACAGCTCCCGCAGCGGCTCGGTCAGCTCGGCGATGTGGAGCTGGAGGGCCGTTTCCACGGCGTACAGGAGTACAGGGTCTTGTTCCCCGCTGTGCTGTCCCGCCAGAGCGAATTGCCCGCTGAACATCCGCTTTACCAGCTCCAGCAGCAGCGCCTCCTTACTGGGAAAAACATGGAAGAACGAGCTCTGTCCGATGCCCGCCGCCTTTGCGATCTCGCCGGTGGTGGTTTTCGTGTAGCCCTTTTCCAAAAACAGAGCCACCGCGGCCCGCAGGACTTTCTGCTGCGTTATAAGGCCGTTTAACAGTTTTCCCTTCGGCAAATCACCGCCTCCTTACAACTTTTCTTGCGATTGCACTTTTATAATACCATGTGCCATGCATTTGCACAAGAAAAATTTTCAGCCGCGCGCTTATAAAAATGTTCCCTGTATCTGACCCACTTTTGACCCAGAATAGAATTGGAGCGGGCAGGTCTGGACGGAAACAACGGAAAATCCGCCGAGCGAACGGTGGTAAAAAGCACAAATCGGAGCCGAAACAGCTCCGATTTGCGCGTGAGACAACCTACGGACCAGAAGGCCGGGGGTTCGAATCCCTCACGGCGTACCATCAAGCCACACCAATCTGGATATTTTAAGCTGAACGCTTAGAGTACCAATGGGTGTGGCTTTTTGTTTTTCTAAAATTTCACAGTTTTTCCAATAGATATTTTCGGTGTCCCCCACTGTTTGAAGGGATTCGAACTCCCCTTTTCACAGATTCAAAGGCAAAATCCTGAGAAGCGCCCTTTTTGCGGGCGCAAAATAGAGCGATCTTTCCTCAAAATTTTATACGATCTTTCGGGCGTCTGTTTGTTGGTTTCGTCGAAGCCATCAAAAAGGCGCCCTTTTTCATTTCCCGACGTCAAAAAGGGCGTCTCTGCCCAATCCATCACCCGGCCGGAGCATTTCAGGATGCTCCGGCTTATTTTTTTGCTTACGAGGAGGACTTCACAATGAACGATCAGAACGAAACCACGCAGCTCCGTTACCTTGAAGAAACCGCCACCCGGCTGCGGCAGAACGGTTTCACGGTGGAGCCGATTGAGGATCACCACCTGCCCGTCTGCTGGGAAAAAGGGCGTCTCTGCCGCGTATCCGGCAAGGGCAGCGTGTTGTACCGGCAGGAGAACGTGGACAATATTCGGACGCAGGACGCTTTGCAGACGGTGATCGACACCGCTAAAATGACTTCGGAATACATGGCGATTCTGGAAACCGCGCCGCGGCTCAAAGCCAGCGGACTGGATGGCGACTACCGTGTCCTCGCGGACTTTGGTGACGCAGTGCTGGCGGGCCACCCCACCGAGCGGGGCGTCCAATTTGTGACTTGGGAGTGGGACTATGACCGAGAGGGCGTCCATCACGGACATTATTTCCAGGATGACTACGATGCCGCCAAGCGGGACTTCACCATGCGCGGCGGGCTTGTTCAAAAAGGCGCCCTTTTCGAGCCGGAGCAGCTTGCGGAGATCTACCGCGCGCTGGCGTTCGTCCGCGAGCAGGATGAAAGCCTTTCTTTCGGACGGGATCAGGAACTGGCGGAGCTGATGGAACAGGTCAGTGGACTGCTGCCCGCGGATGCTCCGCGGCAGCGGGACGCGCCGGAACAGAGCGGCATGACAATGAAATAAGTATCCACGCAGGCCGAGCATTTTTGCTCGGCCTTTTTATTTTACGAGGAGGAAAAATGATGAAAATTCATGGCACGATCCACTTCAGGCTCATTCTTCCGTACTTCCCCGGCTTTCAGCAGGAGCCGCTGCCGGCGCCTGTTTGCAGCCGCTCCCCGGAGTGTGACGGCTGCCCCTACCCACGCCACGGTTTTCTCTGCTGGGGTGCGGACGGAACCTGCCTGCGGACCAGAATGAACAAAATCAACGGATTGGAGGAAAACACAAATGATGATTCAAGCGGTTCTCGGTA
>CAKTGD010000104.1 GCA_934561335.1 uncultured Oscillospiraceae bacterium | reverse complement strand
CCATGGATCTCATCAAAGCATTGAACGAAAAGCAGCTGAAGGAAGTGCCTCAGGTGCAGGTGGGCGATACCGTCCGTGTGCACGTGAAGGTCAAGGAAGGCTCTCGCGAGCGTATTCAGGTTTTTGAGGGCACTGTCATTGCCAAGAAGCATGGCGGTATCGAGGAGACCATCACCGTCCGCCGTATTTCCTACGGTGTGGGCGTGGAGAAGGTGTTCCCCGTGCATTCTCCCTCTATCCAGACCATCGAGACCGTGCGTCACGGTTTTGTGCGCCGCGCCAAGCTGTACTATCTGCGTGACCGTGTCGGCAAGGCCGCCAAGGTTCGCGAGAAGCTGTAAGCAAAATCGATCCGAGAAAACCGCTCACATCTGTGGGCGGTTTTTTCCTTTTCATTTCTGCCAGGTTGTGGTATAATGCACTCTATCATAGATCAACGAGGTGATTCACCATGCAGATAGAAGGACTGAGCTGGTTTCCCGGCCATATGACGAAAACCAAGCGCATGATCGCGGCCGAGATTCGGAACGTAGACGCGGTGTGCGAGATCCTGGACGCACGCATTCCCTTGTCCAGTCGGAATCCGGATGTGGATGAGATGACGGCGGGAAAGCCCCGTATGGTGGTGCTCAATCGCGTGGATCAGGCTGATCCCAAGGAGACAAAGCGCTGGGCTGCCCGTTTCCGGGAAAAGGGTTATGCGGTGTTGGAGGCCAATGCCAAGGGCGGCGCAGGAACCGCCCAGTTTGCCGCCGCTGTGCGGGAGCTTTTAAAGGACAAGCTGGCCGCCTATGCCGAAAAGGGGCAGGTGGGCCGTACCGTCCGCGTCATGGTGCTGGGTATCCCTAACGTGGGCAAATCCACCTTTATCAATAAGGTGGCCCACCGCAAGACCGCCAAGGCGGAGGATCGTCCCGGTGTGACCCGCTCCAAGCAGTGGGTGCCGGTGGATCGCACGCTGGAGCTGCTGGATACCCCCGGTATCCTGTGGCCAAAGTTTGATGATGTCGAAGTCGGCAAGCGTCTCGCCTTTACAGGGGCTATCAAGGATGACGTGATGGACATAGAGGAGTTGGCCTGCTATCTGATGGAGTATCTGGGCCAGCACTATGCCGATGTTCTGTGGGAGCGATATAAGATCGAGATAGAGGAAGGGGACTCCGGCTATGAGCTGCTGACCAAGGCGGGCCGCAAGCGGGGCTTTTTGATGCGTGGCGCTGAGGTAGATACCGAGCGCATGGCCCGCATTCTGCTGGATGAGTTCCGTGGCGGCAAGCTGGGACGCTTTACACTGGAGACGGTGGAGGAGGTACAGGAATGAACTGTCCAAGCTGCGGAAAAGAGATGGAACAGGGGAAGGTTATCACCTCGTATAGCCGGGGCTTGTTTTTCATGCCGCCGGACGGCGATATAGACGCCTTTTTTCTGACCAAAAAATACGTCACAAAACAAGGCGGCATTGTGCTGGACGGCCCCTATAATACCGATTTCCCCAATGAATCCAGCTTTTCCGCCTGCGTCTGCCGGGACTGCCGCAAGATCATGCTGACCTATTGAGAGGAGCGCCTATGGAGCTTTGGACATATGAACAGGAATCGTGGGCGCAGGGCTGCGAGACGGTCTGCGGCGTGGACGAGGCCGGTGCGGGGCCGCTGATGGGCCCGGTATACGCCGCAGCGGTGATCCTGCCCCGCGAGTGTGTGATCGATGGTCTCAATGACTCGAAAAAGCTGACGGAGAAAAAACGGGAGGCATTGTACAGTGTCATTACCGAAACGGCATTGGCCTGGTCGGTGGCCAGTGTCAGCGCGGCGGAGATCGATGCCACCGATATTCTCTCGGCTCGCATGAAGGCTATGCAGCTGGCGATAGACGGACTGTCCGCCAAGCCCGACTTCGCCCTTATTGACGGCAATCGGGATCACGGAAAGCATGCGGCCATCACGCTTTCTCATCGCTGCATCGTTGGCGGAGATGGCCGGTCAGCTTCCATTGCTGCGGCTTCCATTCTGGCCAAGGTCAGCCGCGACCGCTATGTGACGGATGTGCTGGACAGGGAATACCCTCAGTATCAGTTTGCCAAGCATAAGGGCTACGCAACAAAGCTCCACTACGCCATGCTTGACCAATATGGCCCCTGCCCGGAGCACCGCAGGAGCTTCCTTAAAAAATGGGAGGCACAGCGATGAGCCGGTTGGAGGGCGTACAGGGCGAAGCTCTGGTGGCCCGCTATCTGCGGCAGCATGGGTGCAAGGTGGTGGCCCACAGCTATCACAGCCGTTTCGGAGAGATTGATCTTATTGCATGGGACGGTGCGATATTGTGCTTTGTAGAGGTCAAGACCCGTACCAATGTGGACAAAGTGCTGCCGCGGGAATATGTGACACCCCAGAAGCAGAATAAGCTTCGTAAAACCGCTATGCTGTATCTGGCGGAAAATCGGCTGGACTGCTGTGCCCGCTTTGATGTGGCGGAGGTCTACGTTGAGCACGGCTTTGCGGAAGCCCACATAGAATACATCAAAAATGCATTTCAATAAGGAGGCCATTATGATATCCTGTTTTGATGCCCACTGTGATACTGTTTACCGCTGTATGGAGACGGGTGAAACCTCTGCTCTGGAATATGGCGTCAACAGGGAGACGCAGCGCGCCCATTACGCTGCCTGCACGCACATGAGAAATAACAGCGGGCATATTGATTTGGAGCGGGGGCTGCAGTTCAAACGCTATGCTCAGTTCTTTGCCCTCTTTCACGACGCAGCGGAAGCACCTGCGGACGGAATGTGGGCGCAGTGCCGGAGAATGCACGATTTCTTTCTGCGCGAGATGGCGGAAAATACCGATATCGTCCGCCACTGCCGCACCGGCGCAGAAGTGGACAAAACGGTGGCAGAAGGCAAAGTGGCCGCTCTGCTGAGCATTGAGGGGGCTGACCTCATCGAATGCGACGTACATAAGATCGAAACCGTGTCCGGCTGGGGCGTGCGATTCCTCAATCCGGTGTGGAACCGGGCCAATGTGCTGTCTGGCACCAACGCTGAGGAACCGGAACGTGGGCTGTCTGCGGAAGGGAAGGATTTTATCCGCGTATTGGAGGAACACAATATTTATCCGGATGTGTCCCATCTGTCTGATGCAGGCTTCTGGGATCTGGTACATATGGCCAAACGGCCCATCATCGCCTCCCATTCCAATGCACGATCGGTCTGCCCTCACCGCCGCAACCTGACGGACGACCAGTTCAAGGCGATCCGTGACCTTGGCGGTGTGGTGGGGCTGAATCTGTATCTCAGCTTTGTGGGCGATCCGACCATAGATGCGCTGGTGGCGCATGTGGAGCATTTTTTGGAGCTTGACGGAGAAAAGACAGTTTGTCTGGGCGGCGATCTGGACGGCTGCGAAGTGCTGGGTGGCGGTATGCGCGGCGTACAGGATATGCCGCGGCTGTATGACGCACTGAAATCCAGAGGTTATGACGAGGAACTGTTGGAAAATATATTCTGGAACAACCTCCGCCGTCTTATCTGAACAAAGGAGGAATTTATGGCGCTGTACGCAATAGGCGATCTGCACCTGTCGCTGAACTCGGATAAACCCATGGATGTCTTTGGCAACGGATGGCATGATTATGTGAATCGTATTCGCGCAGGCTTTGCGCCGCTGTGCGACGATGATGTAACCGTGCTGTGCGGCGACCTGAGCTGGGGCATGAGTCTGGAGGAATCGCTGGCGGATTTTCGCTTTATCAACGCCTTACCGGGGAAGAAAATTTTGCTGAAAGGCAACCATGACTACTGGTGGAATACGGCCGCCAAAATGAAGCGGTTCTTTGCGGAAAACGGATTGGATACCTTTGAAATTCTGCACAATAACTGTCTCTTTTATCATGATATCGCCCTGTGCGGGACCCGAGGCTGGTTTTACGAGCTGGACAACCGGGGAACCCACAACGAAAAGGTACTGCTGCGTGAGATTGGACGATTGGAAACTTCACTGAAGGAGGCAGGGGACAGGGAGCGGTTGTGCTTTCTGCACTATCCGCCCATCTATCAGGGCTATGAGTGCCCGGAAATCCTGCGCCTGTTGAAGGAATATGAGGTGAAGGCGTGTTATTACGGTCATTTACACGGTGCTTCTCATCGCCGCGCAATTGAAGGAACACATTCCGGCACCCTCTTTTCGCTGGTCTCCGGCGACTTTTTGGGCTTTGTTCCTAAAAAAATTTGCGAATAATGCAAAAAGGTATGGAAATTCTGATTCTTTTCTGGTATCATATACACTTGGCTTAATTAAATTGTATTCTTATGCCATCACAACATAGATGTAAACTGGAGGAAAAGCAACAATGACTGTCAAAAGCTGCGAAAAATTGGAGAAGAGCAAGGTCGCGCTGACCATTGAGGTGGGCGCTGAGGAGTTTGAGGCCGCCGTCAATAAGGCGTATCTGAAGATGCGCGGTAAGATGAACATTCCCGGTTTCCGTCCCGGCCATGCTCCCCGCAAGATGATCGAGAGCATGTATGGCGCCGAGGTCTTTTATGAAGAGGCTATCAACGCGATTCTGCCTGAGGCGTATGAGAGCGCTGTGAATGAGCAGAAGCTGGAGGTCGTTGGCTACCCCCAGGTTGAGATTGAGAGCGTTGGTAAGGCCGGCGCTGAGTTCAAGTGCACCGTTGCCGTCTATCCTGAGGTGGAACTGGGCCAGTATAAGGGTCTGGAGGCTGTGAAGGCTGAGGTTAAGGTCATGGCCGCCGATGTCAACGCACGCCTCAAGGAAATGGCTGACCGCAACAGCCGTCTGGTGGCTGTGGAGCGCGCTGTGAAGAAGGGCGACACCGCCAATATCGACTTTGAGGGCTTTGATCAGGGTGTGGCCTTCGAGGGCGGCAAGGGTGATGCCTTTGATCTGGAGATCGGTTCCGGCAGCTTTGTGCCCGGCTTCGAGGAGCAGCTGATCGGCATGAAGGCCGGCGAGGAGAAGGATATCGACATTACTTTCCCCGAGAACTATACCCCCGAGCTGGCTGGCAAGCCCGTTGTATTCCACGTTAAGGTCAACGAGGTCAAGGTCAAGGAGCTGCCCGCTATCGATGATGAGTTCGCCAAGGATGTGTCCGAGTTTGACACCCTGAAGGAGCTGAAGGCCGACATCAAGAAGAAGATGACCGAGGAGCGCACTGCTGCCGCTCAGCACGCTTTTGAAGATGCGCTGATGACCAAGGTAGCCGAGGGTGTCAAGGCTGATATCCCCGAGGAAATGATCGAGATGCAGGCCCACCAGATGCTGGATGGCTTTAAGCAGCAGCTGGCCTCTCAGGGCATTCCCTTTGACCAGTATACCAAGATGACCGGCATGAATGAGGAGCAGATCATCATGGATGCCAAGGAGCCTGCTGCCAACCAGGTGAAGATGGATATGGCCATCCGCGCCATCATCAAGGCCGAGGGGCTGGAGGCTTCCGACGAGGAAGTGGAGAACGAGATGAAGTCCGTGGCCGAGAAGTACGGCATGGATATGGACACCGTCAAGAAATACCTGCGCGCCGAGGATGTGAAGGAGCAGGTTATCCGCGAGAAGGTCATTAAGGTGGTCGCCGATTCCGCCAAGGCTGTTGCCCCGGAGGTCAAGGAAGAGGAGAGCAAGACCGAGGAGACTGAGGAGAAGAAGGACTAAATCACATATTTGGGTGGGTATACTTTGACTATCTTTCGTAACGGAGGTACTATATAATGAGTTTGGTTCCCTATGTTGTTGAGCAGACCAACCGCGGCGAGCGGTCGTATGATATTTTTTCCCGTCTGCTGAATGACCGTATTATCTTCCTGGGCGAAGAAGTAAATGATACCACCGCCAGCCTGGTCGTGGCCCAGCTGCTGTATCTGGAGGCGCAGGATCCCGATAAGGATATCC
>CAKTGD010000103.1 GCA_934561335.1 uncultured Oscillospiraceae bacterium | reverse complement strand
AAGATACTGCCTTATCAGGCCCTTAAAGCCCTGCTTTTTGAAGTCCTTCAACGGCAAAAATTCAATCTCAACACTGTTATTAGCGTATTCAGACCTCATTTCATTGAACTCTTCCACAGTCATATCTGTTTCCTGCGAAGCATCTGCCTCACTTCTGCAGGTCATGTTGCGGTAAACGCCAAGGCCGTCATCCTTTGGCCAGGTAAAATAAAGCTCATTGCATCCGAGATTGCCGTCAGGCTGCAAATGCTCAACAGCAAGCACCTGATGCGAAATGCCGGTGCCGCCTCGTGTCACCAGGTTGTCATTCTCCATAAGCTGCAGGCTGCTGCGGCTCCAGCCCTCCGCAACGTATTTCACGCTGCCGTCCGCAAAGGTGTAAATCGCATAAATCTCCTTACCGTAATGCCCCACGCCGCGTTTTTGGCTAATCCAACCGATAAGCAGTTCCGGAACACCGTCACCGCTGATATCTTGCAGCGTGTAGCCAAGCTGCTGCATGGCCACATCCCGCTTGGCGAAATCCCGCACCTCACAGATGCCTGTTCTTCCCTGCTCCGGCAGGTTATCACTCGTACCGTCAGCAATAAATTCATAAACGCTGTCTACAACCTTTGCATATTCCTGCTCATAGGCCGGCGCTGCTTTAGCAGCGGCCTCCGCCTTAGGCAAATCCATCTGCGGTAATACGGCATTTTGCTCTGTGCTGTAGCCGGCAAATGCCACCAGAAGCATTGCCAGGCACATGCTCTTAACCAGCTTCCGCTTCATTACGCCACCTCCTGTCAAAAGATGTTGCAGCCCAAATTGCTTCATCCGTCAGTTTGCAAAATGAACATCACTCTCACAGTAAATAATTTCTGCAATCACATCACGAGAATCCAGCTTCACATAAAAGCTCTTATGCAGGCATTTTTGCCCTCTTGCGTTGTATGCATATTTTACCCAACCGATCATATGATGCGTATCCGATATACCCACACCCATAGGATCATCCTCCCAGCCATTCATTTTCAGGTACCCGTCCAGAGTAATCTGCCTGTCTGTGTCAAGCTGCTGGCCGACAGCATAGCCTGCCATGCTGCCATGAAGTTTATTAACCTTCACCTCATTTACTTTGTTTCTCGCTGAATCTATATAGAACAGACGCGGTCCGACCTGCATCTTTTTATCGGCATAGGAGATAGTATCATCCGTATTCTTTTCCATACGCCCCAAGTAATAGGCATTCGAAGCAAAAATTGGGGGATCCATAATCCAATCTGCTTCGAGGGCAGCATTAAAGCGTCCTGCTGCGCTGGAAGCTCTCGGAGTTGTATCAAGATATTTGCTTGCCATAAAACCAACATGACCCTTTTCAGTAGTTCCAAGAAGCCATTTGTATTCACTGTTTACTACATCAACAACTCTGCTTACATAAAATTTATCTCCCCTTTGCAGCATGGTGATAACATCACAATCAGTATTAGGCTGTGTTCTTACATTAACATCTGTTGCGTTGCAATATACTTCCAGCGGCCAGCCGGGATAAGACTTGAGCTCGTTGGCCAAATAATCTGTATTAACCTCGGCAAAGGCAGTGTTGGCAAATATTGCCAGTCCAAGCGCTGCGCTTAAGAATATTTTCTTTTGCATATCCATCCCTCCTATTCCTGCCATCTGCGTTACGGGCAGTTGTTTTCCTGATTATATTGTAGCGTGAAAATAAGCAAAGCGCCCCACCCAAAAGCGTGAATTCGGGTAGGGCGAGGGGGATTTTTGGGGAGAAAGGTATATTTTTATGCCTCATCAAGCTCCTGCAAGCGTTTCAGCCATCTTGTAACAGCGCCACTTTCGATAAAGTCTAATAACGCACCATCACAAAAGCGCTCTGCTCTAAGCGAAGCTATCAGTAAAGCCAATATGCATTGAGCATCTAATCCAGAAGCATCGGCTTTCATCATGGAATCATAACCCCATTCTATGCCATTAGCCTGAAGAATTTCTGCATATTTACCTGGTACTATTTCATCACTTTCTTTGGCAAATTTATAGATATCATCTGCCAACTTCTTAACCGTTATAGAATAAATGACGAAAGGAAGCTGTATCGGTCTTTCCGAAGAACCATCATTTTCCTTATCACAATTCCATTCACCAACATTATCATTTTTCAAAAGGTTGATATATTTTGTCAACACAGAGTATTTTTTCATCACACTTCATCCCTCTTCCAATCTCTCCACACTATAATAACACGACAATTCATTTTTATCGTCTATATTATACCATTAAAACCCGAAAACTTTCTTGCCTCATGTGTTATTTTCAACAATTCAGTGTATAATTAAAGCATAAATAATTTTTCAGAAACGGAGAATTCTCACATGAAATGCTTACTCATTAAAAACGCGGATGTATACGCTCCGCAGCCCCTCGGAATTGTCGACCTCCTGATCATCAACGACAAAATCGCTAAAATAGGCCAACAGCTTGCAGCACCGCAAGGCTTAGACTGCCAAATTCTTGACGCCCAAAAGCGCAAGGTAGTCCCCGGTTACGTTGACCAGCACGTGCATATTATCGGCGGCGGCGGTGAATCCGGCCCCTACAGCCGTACTCCGGAAATCAACCTCAGTGAGCTGACGAAGGTTGGCATTACAACCGTAGTAGGCGTTTTGGGTACAGACGGCACCTCCAGACACAACGAAAGCCTGCTGGCGAAGGCCAGAGGCCTGACATACGAAGGCATCACCGCGTACATGCTCACAGGCTCCTACGAAATCCCCCTGCATAACATGACCGGTGATGTGCGCCGCGACATCATCCTGATTAACGAATGCCTTGGCATCGGCGAGGTTGCCTTATCCGACCACAGAAGCTCGCAGCCTACTCGCGAGGAGCTGGAAAAGGTGCTTACGCAGGCTCGCCTGGGCGGTATGCTTTCCGGCAAGGCCGGCGTTGTGCAGTTCCACATGGGCGTAGGCAAGCGTGGCATGGATGTCCTGCTGGCGATTGTACGCGAAACGGAAATCCCTGCCCGCCATTTTATCCCCACCCATGTCAACCGTGCCTTCCATCTTTTTGAACAGGCCAAGGAATTTGCCCGCTTAGGCGGTTATGTTGATATCACCTCCGGCATCAGGGAGCAGGACGGCTTCCCCGCCTGCGTCAAGCCCAGTGACGCCATCAAAATTCTTTACGAAGAGGGCGTGCCGATGGACAAAGTAACCATGAGCTCGGATGCCAATGGCTGCATGAGCGTAACACTTCCCGATGGCAGCCAAAAGCAGCTTGCCGTTTCGCCGGATTCCTTCCAGGAGGAGGTTAAGGATGCTCTGCTTGCAGGTGTTCCCACGGAGGTTGTGGCAAAGGTTGTCAGCAGCAATCCGGCTCAGGCCAACGGTCTGTATCCGCAAAAGGGCTGCCTGCAGACCGACAGTGACGCCGATCTGATTATTTACAGCGACAGCTATGATGTAGATACCGTAATCGCCAAAGGCCAAATCATGGTGGCAGCAGGCAAAGCGCTTGTCAAAGGCACCTTTGAAAAATAAACAGTGTACTAAAAAATCCCCTGCACAAGCCTCTGCTTATGTAGGGGATTAGTGTTTTATGATATTTTTCGTTATAGCTTGACGCACTCAGCCCGCCGCTTATTTGGCAACATAGAGCTGCTGCTGCATCAGCGGAATCATTTCCTCGATAGTTTCATATGCCAGCTCATGATTTACATACTGCGGCTTAACGCACTGCAAAATCTGTTTGGCTGCCGTGGTAGTAAAAGGCTTATGCCGATCAATCGCCGCAATATGACGCCAAATAAGCTCCGAATCACAATTAGCCGGCACCTTGCGTTCAAAGCTGCGCAAATACTTGCCGGAAAGCGAGCAGGAAAGATGCACGCCCTTAATCAGCTCAGCATACGGACCGAGCTTGTCAACCGTGCGGCAGACAAAATCCGCTGCCTCCGCCTCCGTGCGCAGACGCGGATTGGTATTCATCAGGTGACCGGTATCCAGCATAATGCCGACGTTTTTGCGTTCAATGCGCTCAAAGAAAAACTTCACCTTGCGCGCATCCGTCAGGCGCAGACCGGGCCACCACAAATTCTCGAACAGCACCGTAACATTGGCAGGAATCTCATCTGCCACAGCATTAAAAACATCTGCCGAAGCAGCCAATACCTCGCGGTCATCGTAACGGAAATCAAAGGTAAAGATTGTTTCGGTATCAGCCTCCGCCACATGCCACACCAAATACTCCGGCTTCTGCGAAATAGCAGCGCAGATATTGCGGCGGATAACCGCCAGCCATTCATCACAGCTCATGGCTGTCTTAAAATATGTTTGGCGTTCGTGGATACTGCGGAACTGCTGCTGCAGGCGTTTAGCCTTTCTCAGCCAGAAATCCATCCAGTAAGGCCAATAATTCAAATGTGCGCCAATAGTCAGCTCCTTGTAATCAGGGAATGCTTCCGGATCTCTGTAAACAAACTGTTCAATACCGTCAACACCCAGCTGCTGCACTAAACCGGCCAAGGTCATCCCCTTACGCTTCAATTCATCTTCATACCAATCAATCGGACAATAGTTAATAAGATGCTTAGTCATTTCTCACCCTTCTTTGCTACATACTGCACGCTCTTAGCGTTTGCTCTAACTGTGCTACCGGCAAATAGCTTGGAATTCTTTTTCATAAAAAAACTGCGGCGGTAACGCTGCAGTCATAATTTAGCTCACGCAAGCAACACTACCAGAATACTAAAGATGGTTTTACCATCCTTCCTTTCACCTGTACATCGCAAGCTCGCGGAAAAAACTTTTGGGCATAGGCACTCTGACTAAGCTCATCACCAGAACAGCATCTTGTGAAGATATGCGCTGCCAGGCTCACATTACAGTTGCGGTACAGTACCAGATTCGCACTGGTTTTCCTTCTGCTCAAAGCATATTAAGTTTTTATTGTCTTGCTTTCTTTATCTATCGAAAGCTGTGTAATAGTAACATTTACTATTTATAGCATGATTAGTATATCATTAATCAGCTTTTTTGGCAATAGAATTATAAAATTTTTTCCACATCTGTACTGCAGAAATAAAAAACTCCCGCAAGCACGTATACTTTCGGGAGTTTGAATTTGAATATGCGCCATGACGCAGACGGAGCTTTAGCGACATTTTAATCAGACAGGCTGGCGATAAAGCTTTGGATGCTAAATGGCGGCGACGACGGCGTACATACCCGTCGCCATGACGCAGACAGGGCTTTAGCGACAGACTGTAATAGGAACGAGAGCGGGAAGCCCATTACTACACGCAAACTCATCCGCCTGCACGCGGAACACGTCCGCCAGCAGCTTAGACGTAACAATTTCCTTAGGCTCACCGCTGACTACTAAGCGTCCTGCCTTGATAACGGCAACGTAATCAGCGTACTGAATAGCATGGTTCAAATCATGGATAACCATAACAACCGTCAGCCCCAGCTCCTTGTTGAGCTTATCAAGCAGCTGCATAACCTCCAGCTGGTGACAAATATCAAGATAGGTCGTAGGCTCGTCAAGCAGCAAGACCTGCGGTCTTTGCGCCAGCGCCATCGCTATCCAGGCGCGCTGACGCTCACCGCCGCTCAGTGTGTGCAGAAGGCGGTGGCTCATCGACGTCATATTAGTCTGCTCCAAGGCCCAGGCCACGTGCTGTGCATCTTCCTTATCCCCGCGGCCTAAAAAGCTGCGATGCGGAAAGCGTCCCATTTCAACCAAATCCTGCACCGTCAAATCCGTAGGCGCAACCGGTGACTGCGTCAAAATCGCCAGACAGCGGGCAAATTCGCGGTGCGACAGGCTATGGATATCCTTGCCCAGAAAGCTGATGCTGCCCTTGGCGCACGGCAAGATGCGGGCAATAGCCTTCAGCGTTGTACTTTTACCGCAGCCGTTGGG
>CAKTGD010000102.1 GCA_934561335.1 uncultured Oscillospiraceae bacterium | reverse complement strand
AGCTTGAGGTCGTCCGCTGCTGCCAGCGTAATATCCTTATAGGCTGTGCTTGTCTTGATGTTCGAGTTCGTCAGCTCAATACGGTTGTCATTGTTAATGTTATTAGTGACGCGCGTTTCTGTGGCATCAATTATGCCTGAGGAATAGACATAGGCATTAACAAGCAGGTCCTCCTCGCTTTGGCTGGCCAGCTGCACGTGACCCTTTTTGCTCTGCAGGCTGCTGTCCTGCAGTCTTACGGCCGTCTCTGCCGTAATGCTATTGTCAACTCCTGCAGTATTGACGCCGACCAAGTCGGAATAGCCCTGTCCCCACAGCATCTCGTTATAGCCCTCTGCTCTGTTCAGCTTGACATTATTATCTGCCTTGAGCAGCATATCGCTGCCGCTGGTCAGCTTAGCCGCAGAGGCTTCGACAAAGGCTTTGCCAGTGCTCTTATTATCCGCAGAAGCATCGCCGCCGCCGGCTAAAGAGTTCGTCAGCGCATCCGCCTTGAGGTTGGTATTCTCCCTGCGCAGCGCTTGTACGCTCATGCTGTCCGCCGCTGTCAGCTCGCCCTTGAGCGTCACGCTCGTCTGCGCCTTAGCGTCATGCGTAGCCTTAGCTGTATAGGGCGAAATCTCCAGCATGGCACTTGCGCTGCCATCAGCCTTAGCCGTCACGCTCTGCACATTCTCTGCCAGCACGTCCAGCTGCTGCAGCGTCAGCCCCTTGCCGCCATCGAGAGAAATGGCGACGGTGCTGTTTTCCTCCGCCTTCGCAAAGTTGTTGCCGCTGCCTGCTATAATGCCCAAGCCAAAGGAATAGACGTAAGCATTGCTGCTGTTATTGTTCAGCGCCTGCACGCGCAAAGCTGCCAGCTTAGAGTCTGCGCTGATGTCGCCAAGGTAAACATTGCTCTGCATCGCGTTTTCCGTCAGCGCCCTGTTAACCGTTACATCCAAGCCTGCGGACACGCTCACTGCATTGTTGATTGCTTCCGTCGTATAATCGCTGTCGCGGCCTATCTTTGCCTGCAGCTCTGCGCTGTCCGCCCTAAGGCTGCTGCCAGCGCCTACATAAACATCCGCCGCACCAAGGGCACGCGATTCAGCACTGCTGCCATGAATCGAAATCACACCGACCGTCACGCCTGCCTCGATTTCGTCCTTGACCTTGCCTGCGTTTTCAGCAGTAATGCTGAGGCTCTTGCCTTCTACGCTGCCGGCAGTCTGCTTGCCCAGCTCCACGCCGGCGGCCAGACTATCCTTGCTTTCGAGCACCAGACGGCCTGCGCTGACGCCGCCAATGTTGACAGCCAGCGCCTTATTATCCAGCTGCACCTTATTTTGTGCGCTAAGCGTGGCTTTATCCGTCGCTGTAATTGTTGAGCCGTTGATTTGCAGCTTGTTCGCACCGCTGTGCTTAATATAGGAAACAGTGTCGCTGTAGGCTTCGATGCTAAAGCCGCCCTGTCCCGTATAATGCTTGATATTGCCATCCGTCAGCGAGCTGATGTCCACACTTTTGCCCTTGATTATCGCCTCAGCAAGCTGCACGCTCTGCTCCTCGCGGAATCTCGTGCGATTGCCTGCCACCGCCACAAACGCTCCTGCGACTGCTGCCTGACGGATATCGCTATTGACATTGTTCGTTCCATGTGCCGCAGCCTGCACTGCCTGCCCGGCCTCCAGCGTGCTGCCCTTGATATTTACGCCAACCTTGCCGGCTGCGCTGCCCTTATTGAGCTTCACCTCTGCCACGGAATTAGCAGGCAGCGCCTTGAGCGCCGCATTCGTGCCGGTAAGGCCTTCGCCTGCTATGCCCTGAATATCCGTCACGTATTGCTTTTCCACGCTATCGGTAGCCTGCGTATACGTTGTATATGTATCGTAGCTTTGCTTATTTTCGTTCCATACATCATAGGTATAGGCATCCTGCAGCTCTCCGCCCAGATTCGTATACATCAGGTTCACACCTACGGCCAAACCGCCAATTGCTGCGCCAACGAGCTGCGCATCTGCTGTGCGCCTTTCGTCAGCAGTAACCTTAATATTATCGGCATAGAGCTTGCTGCCGTCCACCGTCGCCGTTGTCTGCGTGTTGATGTTGGCTACGCCCACGCCTACCGCTACGCCTGCCAGCGAAGCAGTGCTGTCGACAACGTTCGTAAATTTGTTGCTGACCTCATTGTCCGCCGTAATGTCGATATTATGGAAGGCATTCTTGCTATCGCCTAGCTGAGAATTTTTCACTAGGGCAGCAGTCTGCGCCTCAAGATTCACCACCTCAACGCCCGTACCGAGGGCCGCACCGAGAGAAAGCGCCACATTATTGCTGGAAACCTCTGTCTCTATGCTGGTCTTGTTTTTCGCCGTCACCTTTACGTCCGCGCTTTTATCAGCACGTTGCAGCTTGCTATCTGCCAAGCCGGCCAAAATGCTGGCCTTATCATCAACGGTCGTCACGCCTGCGCCGACGCTGCCGCTAATCATGCTGGCAGTCAGCGCAAAGCCATTGTTATAGGCAGCTATATCCATATTTCTGTCGGCATTCACCGTCAGGCTCTTCACGCTGCCCTGCACCTGCTGCACATAGGCCTCTGTCTTGTCCTCCAGCACGTTGACCTGCACGGACGCTGTCAGTGCGCCTGCGCCCTCAGCGCCTGCGGCAGCACTCACGCCTGTCGTGACGTGCTCCACCTTAGTTTTGCTGTTGGCCTGCACCAGCGCAGCACCTGCTCGCCAGCTGCCGCCCTTAGCCTGCGCAACAGTGTCACGGCTGTTCGTCAGCACGCTGACCGCCGCACCTAAAGCGCCGCCGCCCAGACCACCGCCGCCAATAGCCAGAGCATCCGCACTGTTCGTCAGCCTGTTGTCACTGTTGGCCTTGACGCTTACCGCAACATCATCTGCTTCAGCCTGCAGCTTGACCTTATCAAAGGTCGCCTGCGTCACGCCGTCAGCAGAGAGCACAGCCACGCTGCCCTGCGCCGCAACGCCGGCCATCTCGCCGCCAATAGCTATGCCACCGCCCAAGGCGAGGTTCAGCGTCGACGACTTATCGTTAGCCAGAACGTTTATTGTTGTATTTTTCGCCAACTCGAGCTGCGTATCATTGAGCTGTGCCTGTACATGTCTGCCCAGCTGCGTGTTGACTACAGCGCCACCTACCGTCACTGCCACATCCTTGCTGCCTGCAAGCTCTATGCTGCCAGCCGCCGTATTGATGCTGCTGTTATCCTTTGCGCTGACCTCAATGCTGCCTGCGCTCTCAATGCTGCTATCACCATCAACAACAGCCTTGGTATCATTCTTGCCATAGCTGCCTGCATAAGCGCCTGTCGCCGCGCCACTGGCAAGCGCCGCGCTCACGCCTGCGCCCACCGTCACGATGCTGCTGTCATTTATCGCCTCAGCCTTGAAAAGCTTATTCTTACCATTATAGCCAGTCAGCTTCAAACCGCTTACATAAGCACCCGTCGTATTATCGAGATCGCTTTGCGCCCACGTCAGGCCTGCTGCGCCGCCATATTGGCCCGTAATCACTACACTAAGCTGTCCGGCAACGCCGACCAGCAAGGATTTCGTGCTGCTTACAGCCTCCACATTGTCGGCCTTGATGTTGCCTCCCGTCAGACTTGCCAGCGTATCATTATGCAACGTATTATCTACGCCCGAGCCTGCCAGATCGACAGAAACCTTATCCGTGCCTGCGGAAGCAGCTGCACCAGCCGCCACTGCTACCATGAGCGTGTCGGAGGCAGCAGTAATCTTCACGCCGTCCTTGCCGGATGCAGTAATATTATTATCACTAGCCGCAGCATTAAAGCTGTTCTTGATATGATTGATGTTCGTCGCCACAGCGGCGCTGCCGCCGTAGC
Organism: uncultured Oscillospiraceae bacterium; assembly: GCA_934561335.1. Next base: position 2,104 of record CAKTGD010000102.1, on the reverse strand, counting down.
TGCCTTCACTGGCCTTCGCTGCTACGGCAATCGCGCTGCCCACGATAACATTGCCTGCGCTTTCCGCCGTCAGCGTCTTGCTCTTATAGGTCAGAGAGCCGTCCTTATTCGCCTCCGCGCCCAGCGCCACGCCCTGCGAGCCGTTGGCCTGCGCCAGCGCCGCCTGTGCGTCAAGGTCGAGAATGTTCGCCGCTGCAGCAGCCGTAACATCTACGCCGGCCTTGGTCTTTTCATCGACAAAGCTACGCTTGCTATTGAACACCAGCGTTCTGCCGTGGCTGTCCGTAAGCTTGCCTGTCGTTTCGTCATAAGAAATTTTATTATTCGCATCGTAAATGTCTGCCGCCGCGCCATTGTCCTCATAGACATAGCTTGCGCCCTCGCCCACGATGTACTGCTTGCTGCCATTGGCATCAAGCTTATAGAATTTGCCTGTTTTCTCCTCGACAATGATGCCGTTATCCGCAGTGGAATTGATAGCGTCGATGTACTGGTTCTGCTTTTCATTGACCTGCAGCTTGCCATCGCGTACTTCATTCGCCACGGACTGCGCATAAATTGTGTTGCTGCCGGCCTGCGCCTGCACATCATTATCCACCATATTTACGGCAATCGCCACGTCGCCCATGAAGTAAGCCTTGCTGCCCACCAGCACGCCGATGGACGTTGCTGTGCCAACCTGCACCAGATTGCTCAAGGCCAGATTGCTGATGCTGCCGGCTAATTTATCCTGCGTGCCAATACGGTTGTCCTGCATTACGGCGCTGATTTTGTTGTCCACATCACTGATGCTGATGGCTGCGCCTGCCGCCGCATTGCCGCGTGAAAACTCAAAATTAATGCCGCCGCCAGCCTGCACATCCTTGTCATAGGCAACGTTGCTCACGTTCAGCGCACCGTTCTTCATGACATTGCCCGTCATTTCGGCCAGCACCGTGCTGTCCACATAGTTGGCCGAGCCGGAGCCGCCAAGATTGATATCCACGCTGCCTGCACGCTTGCCCAGCTCCACGCCCATGGCTAAGCCTGCTGCTGCCTGTGCGCCGCTGTTCTGCGCCAGATTCGTCACGTTGTCCGCATTATTAAGCTCGGCACGGCGCAAAGCGCTCGTGGTCGACTTATGCACATCGTTGACCGCTATCGCACCGCTCAGCATGCCTTCGAACTTCGTCGAGCTGGCTTCCTCTCCCGCAAAGCCAAACTTGCTCAAGGCAGCAGAGCCGCTGTACGCGCCAATGTAGGAGCTGTCCTCTGCCGCAATAGCCACGCTCGTGGTCTTATCAGTGCCTGCGGGACGCAGCAGCTCTATCTGAACATTATCTATAGAAGCGTCTGTTTCATCCTTCACGTAGTTCCACGCAACACTGCCTGCGGCATCAACCTTGATAACGCTTTCCTCCAGCTTCTTGCTGTCGTTCTTTTTATCGCCGCCTGCACGCAAGGTACCTTGCACCTTATCATCATTTTTATCATTGCCGCCTGCACTGGTGTCATCTTTTTTCTCTTCTGCCTTCACCTCGGCCTTCTCCACGCCATCCTTAGCCTTGCCGTCCGAGGTAGACGTGCTCACACCGCCTGCGTCCTTATTCGCGTTGCTGCTCTTGCTCGCCACGCCTGCCAAAGCAAAGTTGTTGATAATGCCGTCGGTATGCGCGTTCACGTCCAGCGCACTCGCAGTGATGCTGCCCTTGCCTGCGCTGTCCGTGCCTTCAAGATTGCGCAGCTGCGCCAGCGTCTTGACATTATAATCAATAACGCTCGTGCTCACGCCGACAGAGCTGCCTTGGGAATAGCCAAAGTCACCTGTTACCGCTGTCAGTACAGTGTCGTTGGCTGCCGCCAGCCGCAGCTTTTTAGCCGCACTTAAGCTGACGTCGTCATCGACCAGCGTTTCTGCTGCCGACGAGCCGCCTACATAGTTCACCATGCCCGTGATGCCCAGCGAGCTGGTTTTCGCACCGCCCATGACGAGCGAGGTATTGATAATATCGTTGGCCGTCTGCATAGCGACAGCACCGCTGCCAGCACTGATGCCTACGCCATTATTGACGCGCACCTCGCTCTTATTGGCAGCGTTCTGCACGCCTACCGACGCACCCAGACC
>CAKTGD010000101.1 GCA_934561335.1 uncultured Oscillospiraceae bacterium | reverse complement strand
GCGCTGAACATCCTGTGCCTGCCGGAGTCCATGACCCGGGAAATGGTGCAGGAGCTGCTGCGAGGCAGTTACGACAAGGCATACGAGGCCGGGGCCATCATCACCGGCGGCCACACCATCCACGGCGCGGAGCCTATTTACGGACTGGCGGTGTCCGGCTTCGTCCACCCGAAGAAGATCCTGACCAACAGCGGTGCCCGGCCCGGCGATGTGCTGCTGCTGACAAAGCCGCTGGGCGTGGGCGTATTGACCACCGCCGCCAAGGCGGGGTTGGCGGACAGCGCGGTGATGGACCGCATCTACCGCCAGATGGCCACTCTGAATAAGGCGGCGCGGGATATCATGGTAAAATACCGCGTTCACAGCTGCACCGATGTGACAGGCTTCGCCCTGCTGGGCCACAGCTTCGAGATGGCGCAGGGCAGCGGCTGCACCGTCCATATCCGCACGGCGGACGTGCCTTATCATCCGGAGGCGTGGGAGCTGGCGGACATGGGGTTCCTCCCCGCCGGCGCTTACCGCAACCGGGAATACGCCGAATCAGGCGTCACCGTCCGCGGCAGCGTCAGCCGCACCATGCAGGATCTGCTGTACGATCCCCAGACCAGCGGCGGCCTTCTCATGGCCGTGGCGGAGGAGGACGCGGAGACCTGCCTGCGGGAGCTGCGGGACACCATTCCCGCTGCCGCCGCCGTGGGATATGTAACAGAGCAAGCGGAAAACTACATCATTCTGGAGTAACAGCCATAATATAAGGAAACGCTTTTCTTTTGACGAAAAGCGTTTCCTTTTCATTACCTGAAAAAGTCAAACCGGGGCTGTTCACGGCTGACAAAACCGGTTTCGATGTCAATCGCAGCGCCGAAATAGCGGCGCAGCAAACCGACCAGCTCCTCAGCCGCCTCGTGAACCTTACCGGCATTCACATCTGTAAAGCCGTCAATCGGGAAGAGAATCGCTTGCGTCTCTTCGGTAATCTTTCCGCATTCAGACTGACGCCATGTCCAGCGCCGGGTACGAACCTCCTGACCGGAAGCGTAAACTGCTTCCCCCATATCAGGCGTCTCCTCCTCCAGTCCGCCAAAGGGCACAAAGCGGTCTCCCGCTCTGGCCAGCCGTACATCCAACCCCTCACCAATGGTATCAAGGTCATGTGCACCCATAGGCAGCCGATACTTAATCGACACGGCATTGCCCAAATCCACAGCGGCGTTGATATGCGGAAAGCCCTTTCCCTTGGCAATGCGGGTCAATAACGCTTCAATCGAACACAGATACTTGTTGGGATTGATCCCCAAGGCGGTGAAAGCCCCGCGGTAAGGAAGAATATCCTCTGACTCCTTCAGCTTTTTCCCGTTAAAATAGGTCTCGCAGGCAGATACATTCTCCGCCAGCATTGCCTCCAGTTCCGGGATCTGGCGGCGATTATCCAACCCGCGAACCGCCACAGCGCCAAAATACGCGGTGGGCAGCTTTTCCAAAAAATCCTGCGCGATTTGATAATACACAACAGTTCCTCCCATCATTTTTACGCTTTAAAGTGACAGTAAATTTAATACGACACATTATACCACTTTTTACAAATTATTCAAGGATTTCTCTTCCGCTCTGGCCAAAAATTCAAGCCGCTGCGCCGACTTTGTTGCCGGGCAGCTATTGCAAGAATGGGCAGAAAAGAGTATAATGAATCGATTAGACATTGGGAGGTGCCTTTGTTGCGTATTCTGGGGATAGACCCGGGTGTTGCTATTGTCGGCTTTGGCGTACTTGACTGCGCAGGCGCCGCGCAGCGCATGGTGCAATATGGCGCGATCAATACACCGGCGGGTATGCCGCTGGCAGCACGGCTGACACTGATTGAAAGCGACCTTACGGAGCTGATTGGCCACTTTCATCCTGATGAAATGGCAATTGAAGAGCTGTTTTTCAGTAAAAATATCACAACCGGCATTGCGGTTGCCCACGCCCGCGGCGTGATTCTGTGCACCGCTGAAAAGCTGCATCTGCCGGTTTATGAATATACGCCTATGCAGGTAAAGCAGGCGGTTGTGGGCTATGGTCTTGCGGAAAAAAAGCAGGTGATGGACATGACCCGCCGCCTGCTGAAGCTGAAAGCCATCCCCCGGCCTGATGATGCCGCCGATGCGCTGGCCATTGCCATCTGTCATGCGCGCAGCGCCACCAGCCTGCTGCGGCGTACCGATCCCAACGTAAAGGAGACCGTATAATGTTCTATTATCTCAACGGCATTGTGGCCGAAATCGAGGCCAACCTTGCCGTGATCGATTGCGGCGGTGTGGGTTACGCCTGCGCCACCACCAACTATACCCTGTCGCAGCTGAAAAAGGGAGAAAAGGCCAAACTGTACACCTATATGAACGTCCGCGAGGACGCGATGGAGCTGTTTGGCTTTGCCAGCCAGAGTGAACTGCACAGCTTCAAGCTGCTGCTGGGGGTATCCGGTGTGGGGCCCAAGGCGGCGCTGTCGATCCTCTCAGCCAATACGCCGGCCAATCTGGCTATGGCGGTGGTAATGGGTGATGAAAAGGCGCTGACCGCCGCGCCGGGCATCGGCAAGAAGATTGCCCAGCGCATCATACTGGAGCTGAAGGATAAGCTGGCCAAGGAGCAGGGCGCCTTTGAATCGGATGCCTCTATCCCCCAGCTGACGGTGCTGCCAAATGACAAGGCCAAAGAAGCAGGCGCGGCCCTGGCGGTGCTGGGCTACAGCGGCGCCGAGGTGGCGGCGGCCTTGAAGGGCATCGATATGGAGACTCTGCCGCTGGAGGAGATCATCCGTCAGGCGCTCAAGCGTATGGTGAAGTAAGGGAGGTGTCGTTGTGAGCATTGATTACGGCAGCGATATCTATGAAGAGCCGATCGTATCCACCACTTTTTTACCGGAGGACGCGCAGGAGAAATCCTTGCGTCCCCATACGCTGAAGGAGTATATCGGCCAGGAAAAGGCCAAGGGCAACTTGTCCGTATTCATCGAGGCGGCGCGCCGCAGAGGCGAATCGCTGGACCATGTGCTGCTGCACGGCCCTCCGGGATTGGGTAAGACCACGCTGGCCGGCATCATCGCCGCCGAAATGGGGGTCAATATCCGCATTACCTCCGGCCCGGCCATTGAAAAGCCCGGCGATCTGGCGGCACTGCTGACCAACCTCAATGAGAACGATATTCTCTTTGTAGATGAGATCCACCGCCTGAACCGCGCCGTGGAGGAGATCCTGTACCCGGCGATGGAGGACTATGCCATCGACATTATCATTGGCAAAGGCCCTTCCGCCAACTCCATACGGTTGGATCTGCCCCACTTTACGCTGATTGGCGCCACCACCCGGGCAGGCTCGCTGTCCGCGCCGCTGCGCGACCGGTTTGGCGTGACGCTGCGGCTGGAGCTTTACACGCCGGAGGAGCTGAAGGAAATCGTCACCCGCAGCGCCGGTATTCTGGATGTACCCATTGAGGAGGCCGGCGCCATGGAGATCGCCCGCCGTTCCCGCGGCACGCCCCGCATTGCCAACCGGATGCTGCGCCGTGTCCGGGACTTTGCGCAGGTCAAGGCGGACGGCACCATTACCCGGCAGGTGGCGGACAGCGCTCTGCTGGCGCTGGAGGTAGATTATCTGGGGCTGGATCAGGTGGACCGGCGTATGCTGCGGGCTATCATCGAAAACTACGGCGGCGGCCCGGTGGGTCTGGATACGCTGGCGGCCACCATCGGAGAGGAATCGGTAACGCTGGAGGATGTGTATGAGCCATATCTGATGCAGTTGGGCTTCTTGACGCGCACGCCGCGGGGACGCTGCGTCACCGGCAAAGCCTATGAGCATTTGCACATGGAATTCTGCGGCCAAACGCAATTGGAAATATGAGAGGACGTATCAAAAATGGGTAAATTATTTGGAACAGACGGTATTCGCGGTATTGCGGGAAAAAATCTGACAGCAGAGCTGGCCTTCCATGTCGGGCAGGCAGTGGCCGTTGTGCTGCAAGAGGAATTGGGGCGCAAACCGGTGATCACCATCGGCAAGGATACGCGCATTTCCTCTGATATGCTGGAGGCGGCGCTGAGCGCCGGTATATGCTCAGTCGGCGGCGATGTGCTGCTGTTGGGTACGATCCCCACGCCTGCCGTTGCTTTTTTGACCATCAGGGAAAAGGCGGACGCCGGTGTGGTCATTTCCGCCAGCCATAACCCCTACGAGCACAACGGGATCAAGGTGTTCAACGCACAAGGCTATAAGCTGCCGGACGCAATGGAAAACCGTGTGGAGGAGCTGATTCTTTCTCATGCGGAAATGCCGGTAAAAACGGGAGGGGCAATCGGCTGCTGCCGCAATGCCTCCGAGGAAATGCATGAAGATTACATCGATTACCTGCTTGGCACTGTCGGCTGCGATCTATCGGGTCTGCGGGTTCTGGTGGACTGCGCCAACGGAGCCGCCGCCGCTACTGCGCCGGACTTATTCCAGCGCCTGCCGGTGATGGCGGATTTCATCAATATTGATCCCGATGGCGTCAATATCAACAGAGACTGCGGCTCCACCCATCTCGAGCAGCTCGCAACGATGACGGTGGCCGGAAAATACCATCTGGGCATTGCCTTTGATGGTGATGCCGACCGATGCCTGCTGGTGGATGAAAAGGGGCATACCATTGACGGTGATAAGATCATGGCGGTATGCGGTCTGGCGCTGCGCCGTGCAGGCAAGCTGACCAACAATGCGGTGGTGGCAACGGTCATGTCCAATCTTGGGCTGCATGAGTTCTGCCGCAAAGAGCAGATCGATCTGGTCTGCACAGCGGTGGGAGATCGACATGTGCTGGAAAAGATGCTGGCGTGCGACTACACCATCGGCGGCGAGCAGTCCGGCCACATGATCTTCCGGGAATATGCCACCACAGGTGATGGCGAGCTGACGGCATTGCAGTTTCTGAAAGCGCTGAAGGCCGCGGATAAGTCGGCCTCTCAGCTTGCCGCATGCTGTGCCCAATATCCGCAGGAGCTGATCAATGTGGCGCTGGATGCCGCCCCCGGTGAGAAAGAGCGCATCATGGCCTCCCCTGAACTGGCGCAGGCTGTGGCGGAAAAAGAGGCCCTGCTGGGCAGTGAGGGCCGTATACTGATTCGTCCCTCCGGTACCGAGGCGTTGATTCGGGTCATGGTGGAGGCAAAAACAGATGAAATTGCCTGCAAGGTGGCTGAGGATTTGGCGAAATTGGTGAAAAATATATAGTAAAAAACAGCTATATGACAAATTTTATCATAACACTTGACAAGTTCTTTATTGAAAAGGTATAATAGAAAATGGTAAATAGCAAAGAGGTTAGTTTTACCTATCTGGAAAGCCTGAGTGATGAACAGCTTTGCGCCGCCTGCCAATCCGGGCAGCGCAGCGCCGAAGAGATTTTGGCTGCACGATATCACCGGCTGGTACGCAGCGTTGCCAGACCCTATTTCCTCGCAGGCGGAGACAGTGAAGATCTGCTGCAAGAGGGAATGCTGGGCTTAATCAAGGCCATGCGCGAGTATGACCCCAGTCAGAATGCATCGTTTTGTACCTTTGCCGAGATATGCATCCGCCGTCGGCTCTATTCAGTTCTGAAATCGGCTTCCTCAGGAAAACACCAACCTCTGAATCAAGCGATCCCCCTGAATCCCTCATTCTTTGACGTCAGTCTCGCTTTTGCACAGGTAGACCCCGAGGTTTTATTGATTGACAGAGAAAAAACCGCCGGTCTGCTGGAGTATGCCTGCAAACAGTTATCCGCCTTCGAAGCTGAGATTTTAGGGTACTATTTGGACGGTCTCACATGCCGTGAGATTGCAGAAACTGTAGGCAAGCCTCCGAAATCGGTGGAAAATGCTGTACAGCGCATCCGCCGCAAAATTGGGCGGCAACTTCAATCGGGCGATATCAGCAAAGGCTGAACGCAATATATTTCTCAAAGAGAGGGTAAAATCATGTA
>CAKTGD010000100.1 GCA_934561335.1 uncultured Oscillospiraceae bacterium | reverse complement strand
GGTGCTGGACCTGCTGGTGTCCTTCGGTTTGGCTGAGACCGCCGATGAGCTGCTGTACGACTAAGAACTTCATGCGGCGCTGACGAAAGGCCGCATATCACAACCACATACACCCGATGGGGTGGGCAAAATGCCCGCCCCTCCGCGAAGCGCACCCATTTTTGGGAAGACGGCACAAAGGAGGCCGCGCTTATGACTACCTTACAGATCATCAATCTCGCCCTGATGCTGGCGTTTTTCCTGAGCTATTCCTATCAGTTCTTCTATATCCCTGTGGCGTGGTGGAAAAAGGATGCCCCTCACCGCCAGCCGGTGATGCACCGCATCGCCGTGCTGATTGCCGCCCGCAACGAGCAGGCCGTGATCGGCAACCTGATCGACAGCATCAAGGCGCAGGACTATCCCGCCGACAAGGTGGATATCTTCGTGGTAGCCGACAACTGCACCGACCTGACCGGAACGGTGGCCGGTGCCCACGGGGCCACGGTCTATTACCGTAATAATCAGGCACAGGTGGGCAAGGGCTATGCCCTGCAATACCTGCTGCACTGCCTCGAGGACGACTGCGCCCCCTATGACGGCTATCTGGTGCTGGATGCCGATAACGTGCTGTCGCCCAACTACATTACAGAAATCAACAAAACCTTTTCTGACGGCTACCAGATCGTCACCAGCTACCGCAATTCCAAAAACTATGGCGACAACTGGATCAGCGCCGGGTATGCCCTCTGGTTCCTGCGCGAGAGCCGCTATCTCAACGGCGCCCGCTGCCGTCTGGGCAGCTCCTGCGCCGTCGGCGGCACCGGCTTTCTGTTCTCGCATAAAATTCTGGAGAAGTGCGGTGGCTGGAACTTCTTCCTGCTGACCGAGGATATCCAGTTTACGATTGCCAATATCCTGCGGGGTGAAAAGGTGGGCTATTGCCCCACCGCCGTGCTTTATGATGAGCAGCCTACCACCTTCCGCCAGTCCTTCCGCCAGCGTCTGCGCTGGTCCCGGGGCTATCTACAGGTGTTCGGCCGGTACGGCGGCTCCTTGCTGCAAGGCATTTTCCGCGGCAGCTTCTCGTGCTATGATATGACCATGAACATCATGCCCGCGGCGGTGCTCTCCGGCGTGTCGCTGGCGGTGAATCTGGGTGCGGCTGTCTACAACTGCGTCAACGGCGGCGGTTGGCAGATTCTGGCCGCCTGCCTGCTGCAAACCTTCCTCAGCCTGTACCTCACCGTGTTTGTGCTGGGGGTTATCACCACCTTTACCGAGTGGGACAATATCCATTGCTCCGCTGCCAAGAAGGTGTGGTATGCCATCACCTTCCCGGTATTCATGTTTACCTACATACCCATTGTCATCGTCTCTCTTTTCCATACCCCCACATGGCAGCCCATTCGCCACAGCCGCAGCGTGGATCTCAAGCAGATCTGCGCCGGAAAGTAGGGAGGATAGGGCCGCTACGGCGTGTGTGATACGCACCGCCCGGCCACCCTGCAAAGGACACACCGTAGCAAAATAGTCGAGTAAAGGATAACGGCGCAGCCAGAGGCTGCGCCGTTATCCTTTACCGCTGCGCCGCTATCCCAAATAGAAGTCCATGGCCAGCATGAAGCAAAAGCCCACCAGCAGGGCGGCGGTGCTGCTGCGCCGTCCGCTGCCCTCCGGGATCATGTCCTGACAGATGATATACAGCATGGTGCCGCCGGCGAAGGCCAGCAAAAACGGCAGAATGGCCGCGCTGAGAGACACCGCGCCATAGCCCAGCAGCGTCCCGATGATCTCCACCACACCGGTTGACATGGCCAGCGCCAGTGTTCGCCGGGGCGGAATGCCCACATGCAGCATGGGGGCGATGAGAACCATGCCCTCCGGGAAATTCTGTATGGCGATACCGCCTGCGATGGCCAGCGCCCGGGAAATATTTTCCGTGCCGAACCCTACCCCGGCGGCCAATCCCTCTGGGAAATTGTGGATGGCCATGGCCGCCACAAACAGCAGTACCCGCCGGCTCTGCGCCGGGTCGCCGCCGGTAAAGCCGGACAGGCGCTGCATCTGTCCGGCCAGCTGCTCCAGCAGCAGCAAAAATGCCGCGCCGCACAGCACTCCGGCGGTGGTCACCGGCACGGCCCATGTGCCGCCGCCCTCCAAAGAGGGCAGGATCAGTCCTGCCACGGCGGCGCTGAGCATGATTCCGGCGGCAAACGCCGTCACCGTTTCGCCGCCGATGCGTCTTGCTGCATTCCGAAAGAAATAGCCGCCCAGCGCGCCCAGCATGGTGGCGCCGCCGACCCCGAACGCCGTGAAAAGCACGATCAGAAACAATGGATGCACCCTCTTTTTCGCAAAATAGTGTGTTATCCTCATGGTATGCAGGCAGGGCTTGGAGTGTGCGCTGCGGTTTTGCCGCAAAGGGGAGATAAGCCAAAAGCAAAAGCTGCACCGCCCAAAGGACGGCACAGCTTTGCTTATGGTAAAGCGGCGTTTATTTCAGAATCGTTTCCACGGCGGCATTCAGCCAATCGCCATGGAAGTCCTCAATGCGGCCATCGTCCACCAGCTTGGCCAGCGCCGGGTCAATGGGCATTTTGGCCAGCAGCGGCACGCCGTAACGGGCAGCCGCCTCCTCGGTTTTGCCCTCGCCGAAGAGGAAGATCTTCTTGCCGCAGTCGGGGCACTGAACATAGCTCATGTTCTCCACAAGTCCCAGAATGGGCACATTCATCATCTGGGCCATTTTCACGGCCTTTTCCACCACCATGGCCACCAGATCCTGAGGGCTGGCCACAATGATCACGCCATCCACCGGCAGGGACTGAAACACATTCAGCGCCACATCACCGGTTCCGGGAGGCATGTCCACGAACATATAGTCCACATCCTGCCACAGCACATCGCCCCAGAACTGCTGCACCACGCCGCCGATCACGGGGCCGCGCCAGATGACCGGGTCGGTTTCATGCTCCAGCAGCAGGTTCACGCTCATCATCTGAATGCCGGTGCCGCTCTCAACAGGCAGGATCGCGTCGCCCATTCCCTCGGCCCGGTTGTGAACGCCGAATGCTTGCGGGATGGAGGGGCCGGTCACATCCGCGTCCAGAATGGCCACGTTATAGCCCTCTCGCCGCACAGCCACCGCCAGCTGGCTGGTGACCATGGACTTGCCCACGCCGCCCTTGCCGGATACGATGCCGTAAACCTTGCCCACGCGGCAGCCGGGCCGCAGAGGCTTTTTCTCAAATACGTTGGCTTCCTTGCGCTCGCTGCAGCTTTCGCCGCAGGTGCTGCAATCATGGGTACACTCGCTCATTGTTTCTTCTCCTTTTTATATCCTGAAGTATTCTTGAAGGCTTTGAACGCGTATCCCGGCTTCGCCATACAGGGCATCGCTGGGATCGCCGGGGCTGTGACGGCTGCGCCGCAAAGCGCGCCGCTGTGCCGCCGCGCGCCGCCGATTTTACCATGGCGCTGCTGCTGCACATACACTATATAATGTATAACACCAAATGCCGCCGCTTGCAAGCCTAGATTGTCAGCAGCGTCACATTTTCACGCCCGGCCAGATACGCGCCCTCCCGCTTTTGGCAGGTAAACAGCAGGATCTGGCGGCGTTGACTTTCTTCCAGCAGAAAGTCCAGCGCCGCGTGAAGCCGCTGGTCGTCGAAGCTCAGCAGCGCATCGTCCAGGATCAGCGGCACATGCTTTTCCGCCGGCAGCACCATGTCGCAGATAGCCAGCCGCACCGCCAGATACAGCTGGTCGGAGGCTCCCTGGCTCAGCAGCTGCACGCTGCGCTGCGCGCCCTCGCTGTCGGTCTCCAGCGAGAAATCCCGGCTCAGCAGCACCTTATGATACCGGCCTGCGGTGATTCTGGCAAAGATTTCTGCCGCCCGTGCGCCCAGTGCCGGGGAGAAGCGGTTTTGCAGTGCGGTGTTGGCCTCGTCCAGAACCTCCAGCGCCAGCGCGATGGCGTCATATTCCGCCTGAAGCTGTTCCGCCTGCTGCTCCAGCTGCTCCAATTGCGCCCGAATGTCATCGGCGCTGCCCATGGAGCGCAGCTGCCCTGTTAATGTGTCCAGCTGAGAGCGGGCATTTTGCAGCAGCAGGGTTGCCTGCGGCAGCTGAGCGGCAATTTGCTCCGGCGGCAGTTCGGGCTGGGGCAGCGGCGCCTCTGTGTCCGGCATGGGATCTTCCGGCAGATGCTCGCACAGCACGTCCCGCCGCATTGCCGCCTCTCTCGCGGCCAGCTGCGCGGCACTCAGCGCGTCCCTCTGGCGGCGCAGCTGGCACAGGGCCATCTGCGCGCCGCCTGCATCGGCGGCGGTGGGGGCATATGGGCGCAGAGCGGATAGCAGTGTCAACAGCTGCTGGCGCTGGAGCTGGGCCAGTCCCTCCGCTGCGGCGTCAGATTGCTGCGCGGCGTCCTCTGCCGCCTCGAGTTGCCGCCGCAGGGGCAGATATTCCGCGATCTGCGCCTTCAGTGCGGCGCGTTTTGCGGCTGCTTTTGTCTGGGCGGCAAGAGCGCGCCTGCGCTGTAAGAGTCCGGCGGCGGCAAGAGCGGCGCCGCCCAAAGCCACGAGAAGGAAATACGGCTGGAAAAGTGCGGCGCATATCCCGCCGCCTACCAGCAGCAGGCTCCCGATGGATAGCAGCAGCGGCGAGGATACGGCGGGCGCGGAGATGGCGTCCAGCCGCGCCTGACAGGCGGCTTCGTCATTGGGATACAGCGGATGGGCGGCGCAGCGGGCCGAAGCGCCGTCATAGGCGGCCTGTGCCGTCTGGGCATCGTTCTGCGCCCGCTTCAGCGCTGCGTTGCCCTCTTGCAAGAGGGCGTACTGCTCTTCCATGCGGGTCAGAACACCCTCCTCCGGCAACGTTCCCACAGATTCTGCCAGCCATTGGGCCCGCTGCTGCGCCTGCTGCGCGTCCTCCTGCGCCTGCGTGTATTTCCGGGCGGCATCCTGCTTCTGCCGCTGCTGCCACAAAGCCTGCTGGGTCTGTAAGTCGTTTACCTGCCGGCTCAGGCTGTCCAGATGCTGCTGTGCGGTCATTGCCTGCCGGCTCAGACTGTCCATGCGCGCCAGCTGCTCCTCCAGCGCGGCGCACTCCCGCTCCAGTGCCGGGATCTGCCCGGTGGTGCGGTTGCTGCGGCGGCGGTTCAACTGCTTTTTCAGCCGATCCCGCACCTCGGAAAAGGACGCCCCCTCCTCGCCGGTGGTGATGAGCGCGGCGATCCGCCGCTCCAGCTCCGCATCACTGTCCACCGCCAGCGCGCTCTGCCGGATAAAAGCGCTGCGCTCGAACACCTCCCGCGGTACGCCCAGCAGCGTCTCTCCGGCACTTTGCCCGTCAATACCGGGCACGGCATCGGCAGTGCCGGTGTAGGTGCAGGTGAAGTGCCCCATGGGCGCGGTGGCCCGGCGGGTGTCGCGTCCCAGCGTCAGATGCATGCCGTCGCTGTCTGCAATGTCCATCTGGCCTCGCATCGCCGCGCCGCTCCATGGGGCAAAGCGGTTCTTGTCCGCCAGTGCGCCTCGGTCTCGGGTGTTCAGTCCATAGAGCATGATCCGCAGGAAATGGCTCCAAGTGGATTTGCCTGATTCATTGGGCGCATAGATGCAGTTCAGCCCCGGCTTCAGCGACAGGGATTGGTTCTGCAGCCTCCCAAAGGTAGCGGTCATCTTGCGGATCTCCACGGTCACATCCTCCCCTTCAAAACAATAATAATATAGTATAGCACATGCTTTGCCGCTTGTCATCTCCTGGGCCAAAAGCTGCCATCTGAAAAAAATTTGAAAAAATTCAAAAAAGTAGTTGACATTTCGATTCGACAGTGGTAAGATAGCAACTGTTCCGCGGTTGTGGAACGTGTACCTTGTAAATTAAACAACGAACGAAACGAAAAGCACCAGACGGGAGCGCATCGGAAGATGCGCAACTGAAAAGCTTGCGTGAGCGGGGTTAAGTCAATTACCCGCGAACGTAAGGATAAAAAGTTTTTGAAGCTATGACAAATAGCTCTATGAAGGTTTGAACGATGGAGACATCGTTTAGATACA
>CAKTGD010000099.1 GCA_934561335.1 uncultured Oscillospiraceae bacterium | reverse complement strand
CTATGACCCCGCCGACATCTTTGAGCAGCAGCTGCAAAAATGCCAGGTGGACTATTTTGATTTCTATCTGCTGCACAATGTCTACGAAAACTCCGTCAGCGTCTATAACGATCCTCGTTGGGGCATCGTGGACTACTTTGTGGAGCAGAAGAAAAAAGGCCGCATCCGCCATCTGGGCTTCTCCTCTCACGCGGATTTACCCTGCCTGACGGAATTTCTGGACCGTTACGGCAGCGTGCTGGAGTTCTGCCAGCTGCAATTCAACTATCTGGACTGGACGCTACAGCACGGTCAGGAAAAATACGCTCTTTTGCAGCAGCGCGGCATCCCCCTGTGGGTCATGGAGCCTGTCCGCGGCGGCCAGCTGACTACGCTGAGCGAGGATGAAACACAGCGTCTCCGCGCTCTCCGTCCTGATGACAGCATCGCCTCTTTCGGTTTCCGCTGGCTCCAGCGTTTTGACAACATCGCCGTTGTGCTCTCCGGCATGTCCAACATGGAGCAGATGGTGGACAATATCCGCACCTTTGACCATCTTGCCCCTCTGTCGGAAGCAGAGCAGACCATCCTTCTGGAGGCGGCAGAGCGCATGAAGAGCGCCATTCCCTGCACAGCCTGCCGCTACTGCTGCGATGGCTGCCCCATGGGGCTGAATATTCCCGACCTGCTGCATAAGTTTAATCAGCTGCGGGTGGGCAGCGGCTCCTCCGTCAGAATGCAGTTGGATGCCCTGCCTCAGGATAAGTGGCCTGCCGCCTGCATTGGCTGCGGTGCCTGCGCCGCGGTCTGTCCCCAGAAAATCGCCATTCCCGACGAGCTGGCCGCCTTTGCCGCCGCGCTGGAAAAGGTGCCCAGTTGGGCGGAGGTCTGCAAGCAGCGGGATGAAGACGCCCGCCGGGAGATTGCCAGCCGCCGCGGCTGATACATCCAGTGCCTCCCCCTCGCCGCCCCGTCACCATCAGGAGTGCAGCATGAAGAACACCATCCGCGAATTGAATCTGGAGCTGGGCCGTCCCACTGTCGATCAAGCCATACGCTGGCTGGAGGCCGAGCTGGAGGCCGCCCGCAAAATGCACACACCGCTTATGAAGCTGATTCACGGCTACGGTTCCTCCGGCAAGGGCGGACGTATCCGCACCGCCAGCCGCCGCCGCTTGGAGGAAGCTGCGGCGCAGGGGCATATCGCCGCCTATCTGCCCGGCGAACGCTTCACCATTTTTGACGAGACCGCCCGCCGCGCCATGCAGGTCTATCCTCAGCTCCGCGCCGACCGCGATTTAGAGCGGGAAAACCGCGGCGTTACCTTCGTCTTTTTCCGCAAATTCTGATCCTGTACAAAAAAGGAAGGCTTCCGACTCAGTGTCGGAAGCCTTCCTTTTCAATATGATATACAAAGCAGACGGCGTTTCGCCGTCTGCTCAATCCCGCTTCACCGCCGCAGCCATGCCCTTACTTTCCTATCCCCTTGCAGATTTTCGGTCTGGTGGCCTCATAACTCATATCCAGCAGCAGCCGAATCTGTTCATCCGATACACCGCCATCCAGCGCCACGGTGATCCAGCACTCTTTGTTCATGTGATAGGCCGGAAATATGCCCGTTTCCCCTCGCAGCACACCAATCAGGCGCGGATCGCACTTTAAATTGACCACATCCAGCGCTCCCTCACCGGGCAGCCCCAACTTACACCGCGGCACATCCAGAACGAGAGCAAACCACTTCCGGTTTCCGCTGTGTCGGAATACCGCGTGATTTGGTGTGCGGTGCCACGGATAGTCCGGCTCCGTGCTGTAATTGTCAAAAATATACGCTACCAGTTCCGCCCGGGTCACAGCCGTCATCTCCTCAAGACCGCGATGAAAGGCGCCTCATCAGTTGGCTCTCATCCGTAAAAAGTACAAGTTTGCGCAGATCATAATCGATGCAATCCCCACAAACACGAAATAGACCACCTTCAGGCTCTTCGATTTGGTCCGCTTGATACAGAACGAAAGATATACGATCCACGCAGCTTGAGCAGCAATCGCCAGCCCGCTCCCCCGGAAAATCACAGAAAGAAAGAACAGCACATTTATAAAATTCATTCCTTTTTCCGAAAAGAACCACTCTTTTATTCTCTGCATATTACGCCGCCTCCCAAGCCCCGCTTTGCCCTCTGCCTTTCTGTCATTCTACCATGCTTCCCGGTAAAACGCAAGCTCCCGGCCATCAAGCCGGGAGCTTGTTGTTCAATTGCGCCGCGCAAGGCTCTGTCGCTCACAGGAACGCTTTCAGCCGCTTCATTCTGTCGATGGCCTCCTGAAGGGATCCCTCACTTCTGGCAAAATGCAGGCGGATCAGGTGGTTCACCGGTTCGGCGAAAAAGCTGGAGCCGGGAACAGCCGCCACGCCGATCTCTCTGGCCATCCACTCGCAGAATTGCAGATCCGTCCACCCCATAAACTTCTCCTTACTTAAAAAGCCCGAGATGTCCACCATGACAAAGTAGGAGCCCTGCGGTACCGAGTGCGGCAGGCCGATCTCATCCAGACCTTCGCAAAATAGCGCCCGCTTGCGCCCGTATGTCTCCAGCATATCCGCATAATAGCGCTCATCCAGTGTAAACCCGGCGCAGACAGCCTCCTGCAGCGGGGCAGGCGCACCGATAGTCAGAAAATCGTGTACCTTCTTGATACACTCCGCCACCTCCGCAGGCGCGATTGCAAAGCCGATACGCCAGCCGGTGATCGAAAAGGTTTTGGACAGAGAGTTGCAGGTGATCGTGCGTTCATACGCGCCGGGCAGAGAGGCCGCCATCACATGGGTATAGGGTGGAAACACAATATGCTCATAGACCTCGTCTGTCACCACAAAGGCGTCGTATTTCTCCGCCAGCGACTCGATCATCGTCAGCTCCTCCCTTGTGAATACCTTGCCGCAGGGATTGGACGGATTGCAGACGATGATAGCCTTGGCGCCCTGCCGGAAGGCGTTCTCCAGCACTTCCGGGTCAAACTGATAGTCAGGCGGAACCAGCGGTACATAGAGCGGCTCCGCGCCGCTGAGGATCGCGTCCGTTCCATAGTTTTCGTAAAACGGGGAGAACACGATCACCTTGTCGCCGGGATCACAGATGGACAGCATGGCCGCCATCATCGCCTCGGTGCCGCCGCAGGTCACGATGATCTCCTCCTCCGGGTCCAGCCGGCGGCCGATCCGGGGGGAATACTTCTCCGCAATGCACCTGCGCAGATTCTCCGAGCCGAATGTGACCGGATACTGGTGCTGCGCTCCGCCGCCGGACATCTGCTTCATGGCGTCCAGCACAACCTGCGGCGGGTCAAAATCCGGAAACCCCTGCGAGAGATTGATGCAGCCCGGTGTTTCGTCGCTGATGCGCGTCATTCTCCTGATGACCGAGTCGGTGAAACCGCCGACCCGCCGGCTCAACTGAGGCATATTCTATCACTCCTCCGTATTTTCCAACGCTTTGGCTTCAACGATAAACTGTTCGATCTGGCCGCTATCCTTCAGCTCCTGCAAAACGCCGTTCACAAAATCCACCAGCTCAGTGTTGCCCTTCTGCGCCGCAATGGAATACCCCTCGCTGGTAACCGGGATGTTCACATCCAGCACCGCCAGATCCTCCTTGGCATCGGCATAGGAGAGCACGGTCATATAGTCCAGAAACACCACATCCAGCTTGCCGGCCTCCAGCTCCATCACCAGATCCTGCACCTTGGCAAGACCCACGGTATTGTCCGCGCCGCAGTAGGTCTGACAGTAGTCGTAGGGCTTCGCGCCGGTCTGCGCGCCGCCCTTGGCGCCCATAAGATCCTCGATCGAGGTGTACTTCCCGGCATTCTCCGCCTTTACAAGGATCAGATTCTTGGACTCCAGATACGGCTCGGAGAAGTCGGCGCTCTCCCGCCGCTTGTCATCGGCGGTCAGCCCGGCGATCACCAGGTCAAATTCTCCCTGCGAGAGGCTCATCAGCAGATTGTCAAAGGACATATCCACCACCTTCAGCTTGACGCCCAGCTTGTCGGCAATGGCCTGCGCTATGGCGATATCAAATCCGACAATGGTATCCTTACCGTCGATTTCGGTGTGGAATTCATAGGGGGGATAATCGGCGGAGGTACCCACCACCAGCTGGCCTTTTTCCTTGATCTTATCAACGGCAGAGGCCGCCGCGTCAGAGGCTCCCTTGCCGCCGCAGGCCGCCAGAGACAGAAGCATTACGGCCGCCAGCATACATGCAATGATTTTTTTCATCTTGTCCGTTCTCCTTTTCAGTTTCCCAACGTATCGCTTACTCCCACAGGGGCTTATCCCACATCTTGAGCTTGGTGCCGATGCCCAGCTTCACCGCGTTTTGATAAAGGGCATACGCCACTGTGATGTCCAGTGCGCCCAGCCCCAGCGAGCAGGCGTAGATAAACTGCTCGTCCGATGTTCTGCACGGCTTCCCCAGCACCAGATCACTGGTTTCCAGAATGTCCTCCTTGGTGATTCCGCCCTCGTCAAACACCTGCGTGATGGCCTTGTTCTTAAAGGTGACCATCTGCTTCCAGTAGTCCACCACATTGACGTCGGCCATCTTCACAATGTCCGTGGTAGCCTCGTTGGAAACGCAGACAATTGCGCTGTGGGGCTTCACCCAATCCTTGTCGATAAAAGGCGTTCTGGCGGTGGTCTCCCCCACGATCAGCTGTGACTTGGCCGCCGCGGCCTTGCTGTCGGCGGTGGGAATGATGGTCACATCATACTTCTCCCCGGCCTCCTCCGCCACCTGCTTGGCTTTCTCCAGATCCAGATCACAAAGATAGATGGTCTTGACCGTAGGGATTGCCTCACAGATCGCCATGACCATGGTTCTGCCGATCACGCCGGCGCCGATGAGCGTGGCAGTATCCGTATCCGCAGGCGCGCAGTATTTCGCCTGCACACCCGCCACAGCAGAGGTCCGCATGGCGGTGATAATGGTGCCGTCCAGAATACAGAACGGCAGCACCGTCTCCGGGTCGCTGAGGATAGAGATGTCGATGCCGTAGGGAATGCCGGGCGTGACGGCATTCTTCTTGGATTCCGCCGCCCATTTGATCCCTGCAATGTTGAGCTCACCGCCAATGTGGCAGGGCATGGTGTTAAAGAAGGAGCTCCACTCAGACCCCTCGGGGATCCCCAGATGTACCTTGGGCGGGTTCTGGATCTGCCCCTTGCCCAGCATCTTATAGGTCTCCTCGGTGATCTTCAGAATCATCTTCATATCCAGCAGACCGGCTTTGATCTGATCCTCCTGCTGCAAAAACAAAATTTCGGGATTGATGGTGCCTAACATATTTTTTCCTCCTGAGAATCATTCTCTCCGTCACAGGGACGGCAAATTTCAGATCGTATGAATTACTTTGGACAGGAAATCCTTTGTCCTGTCGTTCTGCGGCGCTCCGAACACCTCCTGCGGCGTCCCCTCCTCGGCGATAACGCCGCCGTCCATAAACAGGATCCGTGTGCCCACCTTCTGGGCAAAGGCCATTTCGTGGGTCACCACCACCATGGTAACACCCTCCCCGGCAAGATCCCGGATCACAGCAAGCACCTCACCCACCATCTCCGGATCCAGCGCCGAGGTAGGCTCATCAAAGAGCATCACATCCGGCTCCATGGCCATGGCGCGGACAATGGCAATGCGCTGCTTCTGTCCGCCGGACAATTGGGCGGGATAGGCCCCTGCCTTATCCGCCAGACCCACGCGCCGCAGCAGGCCAAACGCCTTTTCCTCCGCCGCAGCCGGGTCGATTTTTTTCACCTTTCTCAAAGAGATGGTAATATTCTCCAGCACGGTCAGGTTGTTGAACAGGTTGAACTGCTGAAACACCATGCCCACCTTTTCCCGGTGCTTGTGGATGTCATAGCCCTTGCCGGTGATGTTCTCGCCTTCGAACAGGATGCTGCCGCCGGTAGGGATCTCCAGCAGATTCAGGCATCGGATAAAGGTGGACTTACCGGAGCCGGATGGCCCGATGACCACCACAACCTCGCCTCTTCGTATGGTGGTGTCGATCCCCCGGATCACCTCAAGCT
>CAKTGD010000098.1 GCA_934561335.1 uncultured Oscillospiraceae bacterium | reverse complement strand
GCACCGCTCCTTGCTCAGCTTTTCCGTGCCCGCCGCCAGCAGCAGCAGGTCATGAACGGTGATGCCCTTAAAGCGGGGCGGCTGCTGAAAGCCGTAGCTCACGCCCTTTTTGGCCCGCTCGGTGATGCTCAGATGGGTGATATCCTCGCCGTTGTACAAGATCTTTCCGCCCGTGGGCTGCACCAGACCCATGATGACCTTGGCCAGCGTGGTCTTGCCGCCGCCGTTGGGGCCGGTGAACACCACCATGCGGTGGTCGGGAATGGTGATGGAAACATCCTTCAGAATATCCATTTCCCCCTCGGGCGCAGACACCCGGTATGAGATATGTTGCAATTCCAGCATGGAATTTTCCTCCTCAAATATACTGTCAAGGCAGGCCCTTTTTCCGCGGAAAAAGGGCCGATTCGACAAACCTGAATTATTATATCAGAGAATATAACGAAAATCAAATTATTTCGCGGTTTCCTCCGAAAAAGCGCCGCATTTTCCGCTCTGCCGGGAAATCAGTTCCCTTTCCCGGTTTCTTCCGCCATCAGCTGGCGCAGCGTTGCCTTGTCCAGATAGCCGCGGATCACCTGATCCAGCCCCGCCCAGAAGCTGCGGGTGCGGCATTCCTCCGCCATTTCGCACGGCGCGCCCCCGTCCGACACGCATTGCACCGGCGCCAGCGGCCCCTCGATCAGCCGCAGCAGCGGCCCGATGTGGTATTCCTCCGGCTCCCGGACGAGCCGGTAGCCGCCGCCCCGGCCATGGGTGCCGTCCACATACCCCGCCTTGGAGAGCACGGTCATGATGCTTTCCAGATACTTCTGGCTGATGCACTGGCGCTGCGCCACCGTCCGCAGGGGGATGTACCCCTCCTCCCTGTGCTCCGCCAGATCCACCATCACCCGCAGCGCATAGCGCCCCTTTGTCGAGATCATCATAATATTGCCTTCCGCCTTTCCCGTTTTTTCTCCCATTATAGGCGCTTTTGCCTACTGTGTCAATGGGTGTATGCTCCCGGCACGGCGGAACGCTTCTGCGCATAGTATGGCGCAGGGGCCTCGGGAACATACATCCCCCCGGAGAAAGGAGAAACGCCCATGGATAACGAGCAGTATGACTACCGCAAATACGATCAGATCTGGCAGCGGGTCGCCCCGCAGGAAAACCCCTACCCCGCGGTACGCGCCGCCGCGCCCGCGCCGTCCGCCGCCGCCGCGCCCGCCTATCAGACGCTGCTGCGCGAGGAGCTGCGCCACATGCAGGCGGTGCTGCATGTGCTGGAAAAAGCGCTTGCATAGCAGCCTGTACCGTGGTAGAATAGGGCATCAAAAAACGGTGCGCACCGCGCCGATCTTGCACGAAAGGAAGTCGCAGCATCATGAAGGAAGTTATCAGTCGGGACGCCGCTCTGGCGGCATTGAAGGAGTACAATCACGAGCCGTTCCACATTCAGCACGCGCTGACCGTTGAGGGCGTGATGCGCTGGTTTGCCAACGATCTGGGCTATGGCGAGGATGCGGATTTCTGGGCCACCGTGGGCCTGCTCCACGACATTGATTTTGAGATGTGGCCCCAGCAGCACTGCCTCAAGGCCCCGGAGCTGTTGGAAAAGGCCGGCTGCTCGGCGGAGTTCATTCACGCCGTCTGCTGCCATGGTTATGGCATCTGCTGCGATATCGAGCCTGTTCACGAAATGGAAAAGGTGCTCTTTGCTGCCGATGAGCTGACCGGGCTGGTGGGCGCCGCAGCGCTGATGCGGCCCAGCAAAAGCGTGATGGATATGGAAGTCAGCAGCCTGAAGAAGAAATTCAAGGACAAGAAATTTGCCGCCGGCTGCTCCCGCGATGTGATCCGCGTCGGGGCCGAGCGTCTGGGCTGGCCCATGGAGGAGCTGATGGAAAAGACCCTTCTGGCCATGCGCAGCTGTGAGGAGAGCGTCAACGCCGCCATGGCGGCGCTGTAAAGCTCTATGAAAAAGCGATAAATTCTTATAAAAAAAGGAGCGTCCCTACGGGCGCTCCTTTTTCATTCATAGAGCCGAAAAGTGGGTGTGGATGGCGTCAATTCAGCCCCTCGGCATTGACAGAGAAGAGCCGCTCGATCTGCTGTTTAAGCAGCGGCTGGGTGGAAAGGTCTCCGTCCCGGGCCAGCAGCTGCTCCGCGGCGGACTGCGCCTCGTTCAACAAGCGCATGTCGCAGCTCAGATCGGCAATACGCAGCGCGGGCAGGCCGTGCTGCCGCTGGCCAAAAAAGTCGCCGGGGCCCCGCAGCTTCAGATCCTCTTCCGCGATTTTAAACCCGTCGTTGGTGGCGGCAAGGGCCTTCAGGCGGCGCTTCGTCTCATCGCTGCCGCCGTGGGAGACCAGCACGCAATAGCTTTTGGCGCTGCCGCGGCCTACCCGGCCGCGCAGCTGGTGCAGCTGGCTCAAACCAAAGCACTCGGCATTTTCCACCACCATCAGCGTTGCGTTGGGCACGTCCACGCCCACCTCCACCACTGTGGTGGATACCAGAATATCCGCCTCACCTGCGGAAAAAGCCGCCATGACCGCCTCCTTCTCCCTGGCCTTCATCTTTCCGTGCAGCAAGGCGACACGCAGCGTCGGAAAGGTTTCTTCCTGCAGCGTTCTGGCATAGGCCGTTACCGCCTTTCGCTCATCGGGCAGCTGGTCGCCGTCGCCCACCAGCGGGCAGACGATAAACACCTGATGTCCCTCCTCCGCCTGCTTGCGGATAAAGCTGTTCAGCCGCTGGCGATACCGCTCATCCACAACGAAGGTGTCCACATTCTGCCGCCCCGGCGGCAGCTCATCAATAACGGATACGTCCAGATCACCATAAATGATCAGGGCCAGCGTGCGGGGAATCGGCGTGGCGGAGAGCACCAGCATATGGGGGTTCTCCGCCTTCTGCCCCAGCGCGCTGCGCTGCGCCACGCCAAAGCGGTGCTGCTCATCTGTGACCACAAGCCCCAGCTTCCCGTACTGCACGTCTGCCGTCAGCAGGGCATGAGTGCCGATACAAAGCGTGATGCTGCCATCGGCCAGTCCTTCCAGGATGGCACGCCGCTCCTTGGCGCGTGTGGAGCCGGTCAGCAGTGCGCAGCGCAAGCCAAACCGCATGAAAAGCGGGACAAGATTTTCATAATGCTGCCGGGCAAGGATCTCTGTAGGGGCCATCAGGGCCGACTGCCAGCCTGACTGAGCGGCAAGCCAGATGCAGGCGGCGGCCACCATCGTTTTACCGCTGCCCACATCGCCCTGACACAGGCGGTTCATAGGGCGGCCGGCGGCCATATCCGCCGCCGCGTCGGCAATGGCCTTTTTCTGGGCGCTGGTCAGGGAAAAAGGCAGGGCATCATAAAAGGGCTGAAGCGATACGCCGCCGCAGCGAGGGCCGGCCACGTCCAGCCGCCGCCGGCGCAGCAGATGCAGCCCGCATTTGAGCACAAACAGCTCCTCGAAGGCCAACTGGCGGTGGGCCTGCTCCAGCGCCTCAAAGCTTACGGGGAAGTGGATATTTTCGTAGGCATAGCGGCTGCGGCACAGCTGATGCGCCGCGCAGACATCTTCTGGCAGCACATCCGGCAGCAGCTGACAGCATTCATCCAGCCCCTGGCGTACCGCCCTTTGCACCAGCAGTTGGCTGACGCCCTTTGTCAGCGAATAGATCGGCATGATGCGGCCGGTCAGCTGGTGCTGTCCCTCCGGCTCCATCAGCGGATTGGTCATCTGACGGCGCAGGAGATTGCCCTCCACCTTTCCGCAGAAAACAAAGCTCTGTCCGGGGGCGAGGCTTTGCTGGCGATACGCCTGATTGAAAAAGGTGATATCCAGTATACCGGTGGCGTCTACCGCCCGTACCTTGACCACGGTACGCCCACCGGTAATACGGTGGCTGGTGGGCGGCGCGGCGATCATGGCGCAGCAGCAGGCGGTTTCGCCGATGGGAAGCTCCGCGATAGGATAAAGCGCGCTGCGATCCTCATACCGGCGGGGAAAAAAAGAGAGCAGATCACGCAGTGTGCGGATTCCCAGACGCTCCAGTGCTTTGGCGCGGGCTTCGCCAACGCCTTTGATATGCTGAATGCCGGTGTCAAGATCGGCCATAGCGCTTGTGCCCCCTTTGCGGCGATTTTTTGCCATTATATCAGTTTTTTCAAAGGAATACAATCGCAAAGAGGCGCACGCGTTGCAATTCGGCAGGAAATAGGATATAATGATTACAATCAGTAGTGCCGGAATAATCCGGAAAAAGGAGCTGCTTATGGCAAAAAAGCGCAGTGTTTGTCTCATCAACGACTCGTTTCCGCCGGTGATCGACGGCGTGTCCAACGCAGTTGTCAACTATGCCTCCATCATACAGCGCAGCTATGGCAACGCCACGGTGGTGACGCCCTATTACCCCGATGCCAATGACAAGGACTATCCCTTTACTGTGCTGCGCTATCCCAGCCTTGACACAACGAAGCTGGTGGGCTACCGGGCAGGCGTACCGCTGTCGCCGGAGCTGATGGAGCAGCTGGAGGGGCGGCATATCGACCTGATCCACAGTCATTGCCCCATCACTTCCACGCTGCTTGCCAGAATGCTGCGCCAGCGGCTGCATGTTCCGCTGGTATTCACCTATCACACCAAATTCGATATCGATATCGCTAACGCCATCCACAATAAACGCTTGCAGGAGGCCTCCGTCAAGCTGCTGGTAGAGAATATCACCGCCTGTGACGAGGTGTGGACAGTGAGCCGCGGCGCAGGAGAAAATCTGCGCTCACTGGGCTACGAGGGGGCCTACACCGTCATGCCCAACGGCGTGGATTTTCCCGCCGGCCGTGTTGATCAGGCACAGCGGCAGGCTGTGGGCGCAGGGCTTGATCTGCCGCAGGATGTGCCGCTGCTGCTGTTTGTGGGGCGCATCATGTGGTACAAGGGCTTGCGGATCATCCTCGATGCGCTCAAGGCCCTGAAGGATGAAGGCGTCGCCTTTCGCATGGTGTTTGTGGGAAAGGGAACGGACGACCGGGAGGTTCAGGATTATGCCCGGCAGCTGGGGGTGTGCGACCGGGTATTTTTCCAGCCGCCCTGCTATGACCGCGAGGTGATCCGGGCGTGGTATTGCCGGGCGGATCTGTTTTTGTTCCCCTCCACCTTTGATACGAATGGTCTCGTGGTGCGGGAGGCGGCGGCCTGTGCTCTGGCCAGCGTGCTGGTCGCGGGAAGCTGCGCCGCCGAGGATGTGACGGACGGGCGCAACGGCTTTCTCATCGAGGAAAATGCCGTCTCTATGGCACAGATGCTGCGCCGCCTGCTGCCCCAGCCCGCGCTGCTGCG
Organism: uncultured Oscillospiraceae bacterium; assembly: GCA_934561335.1. The sequence continues at coordinate 784 of CAKTGD010000098.1, read as the reverse complement.
GCAGGCGGGCCAAAGCGCCCAGAAGGAGCTTTACCTTTCCTGGGAGGATTCCGTAGCACGGGCCTGTGAGCGCTATGAAACTGTGCTGGACAATTTTTGCCGGGGCTTGTATCCCCGCCATGATAGCCCGGGCGATGGCTTTCTGCGCGGCACGGCGGAGTCGCTGGATGCCATCAACCGTATACGCAGCATTCCCCAGCAGCTTCGCGCCGCCATGGACGAGGAGGCGCGGCAATGGCAGGATGAGCGGATGGAGGACCGGCTGAGGGCGCAGGAAAACCGGCAGAAAATCCAGGAAAAGCTGGAGCGGCTGCGCCAGCAAATGGACCGTTATTTGTAAAGCCGATAGCTTCACGGCAAAAAACCTCTTGTTATTTAAAGCAGGATGGTATATAATACATGATATTATGTCATGATTATGCCCACAATGCGCATTATAATCTCCGGCGGAAAATGACCTCCCGTAAAGCTGCACGGAATTTACTTCCCCATGGCAGCAGATAGGCCACACGGTTTTTTGCGGCGTGTCCGCTGCGAAAGGCACTTGGCGGAGCGTATGTGTTTTCGCGTGTCCTGTGCGAAAATACAGGCCGGAGCGAATCTTGTTTTTGTGAAAAAGGGCGTTTGTCCTTTTTCACAAGCTGAGAAAGGAAGGCTGCTATGATAAAGATCAACAGTGAACACGGGGATATCACCATCTCCAATGCAGTGTTCACCACCATTACCGGCGCCGCCGCCACCAACTGCTTCGGCGTCAAGGGCATGGCCTACCGCTCCATGACGG
>CAKTGD010000097.1 GCA_934561335.1 uncultured Oscillospiraceae bacterium | reverse complement strand
ATGGAGTCCCGGAACAGATTGGTGATCAGGATATAGTTGGGCCGCACATGGGGATAGATTTTCGGAGCCGACCGCTCATCGATCTCCAGCACCGCCATGTCGCATTTCTTCACCCGCCCCAGCAGGTCGCAGTTGCGGATAAAGGCCGTGGACACGCCGGAGGTGATGTTGCTGCCCGCCCGGTTGCTGAGCACCCGGTGGCCCTCTGCCTCCAGTATATCCACCAGCATATTGCTGACGGTGGTTTTGCCGTTGGTGCCGGTGACGGCCACCATCACAGGGGGCTTACCCACATATTTCAAAAAGTCCGGACACACCTTTACCGCCAGCGAACCGGGGAAGTCGGTGCCGTTGTGGCGTGTGATTTTCAGCGCCGGGATGGACAGCTTGCCCAGCCACAGCGCCAGCAGAAACCGCAGCTTACCCATGTATCATTCCTCCATTGCGATGGCGCGGCAGGAGCAGCCATCGGATTTTTCAAATTTCAGCGGCAGCGTCACAAAGGTGAACCGCCGCCCCAGCAGGGCATCCAGCCCCTTCAGGTTTTCCGTGTTGACGAAGTCCGAGCGCATCAAGGTGATGTGATTGGGAAAGTCCGTGCTGTCACAGGGGTCCAGCGAGATGGCGTCCTCTCCCACGCCCTTCAGCGGCAGCGTCGCCAGATAGCCGGCCGCCTCTGCCGTCAGACAGGGGAAGCCCGCAAAGTAATCGGGGGTGCCCCATTTTTTATCCCATCCGGTGCAGAACAGTACGAAATCCACGCCCGTCAGGTCGTAGCTCTTCAGCAGCGGCAGCGTGATGGCCGCCTGTCCCCGGCAGTCCACCACCAGGGCGGAGCCGGTAAATTTCACCGCCGGATAGCTGTCCAGCGCGGCGCCCTCCGGCAGCATGTGGGCCGGGGCGTCCATATGGGTGCCGGTGTGGGAGAACATGTGCAGCAGCGTCTCCCGATACCCTGCCGCCTCGATGGTGCAGGCGGTGGTCAGCCGGGGCTGTTCCGTGCCGGGATACACCGGCATGTGGTTGTTGATGGTGTGGGTCAGATCGTATACCTTCATGGGATCGCCCTCCTTATTTCCCCAGATAGATCATCAGCGCCGCCATATCGGCGGGGGACACGCCGGAGATGCGCCCGGCCTGCCCCAGACTGCGGGGCCGGACGGCGGCCAGCTTTTCCCGCGCCTCCAGCCGCAGCCCCTGAATGTGGCTGTAGTCCATGTCCTCCGGCAGCAGGCGGCGCTCCAACCGCTCAAACTCCTCCACCTGCTTTTGCTGCCGCTGGATATAGCCCTCGTACTTCACGGTGATCTCCACCTGCTCCACCACGTCCGCCGCCAGCGGCTGCGGCGCGGGGTCAAAGGCTTGCAGGTCGGCATAGCTGACCTGAGGCCGCCGCAGCAGGTCGATCAGGCGGCAGCCATCGCTGACCGGCGTGGTGCCCCGCTGCTCCAGCAGGCGGTTGAGCGCCTCGCTGCCGGGAATGCCGGTGTGCTCAAGCCGCCGGATCTCCCGCGCCACAGCCTCGTACTTTCGCTCCACTGCCGCCAGCCGTTCCTGGCTGACCAGACCGATCCGGTGGCCGATGGCTGTCAGCCGCGCATCAGCGTTGTCCTGCCGCAGCACCAGCCGGTACTCCGAGCGGCTGGTCATCATGCGATAGGGCTCCTCGGTTCCCTTGGTCACCAGATCGTCGATCAGGGTACCGATGTAGCTTTCGCTGCGCTTGAGCACCAGCTCCTCCCGGCCCAGCAGGGCCAGCGCCGCGTTGACGCCCGCCACAAAGCCCTGCACCGCCGCCTCCTCGTAGCCGGAGGAGCCGTTGAACTGCCCCGCGCCGTACAGCCCCGCCACGGCCTTCGTCTCCAGCGTGGGCTTCAGCGCCAGCGGGTCGATGCAGTCATATTCAATGGCGTAGGCAGGCCGGGTCATGACTGCCTGCTCCAGACCGGCCACTGTATGCAGCATCCTGAGCTGGATATCCTCCGGCAGGGAGGAGGAGAGGCCCTGAATGTACAGCTCCTCCGTCTCCAATCCCATAGGCTCGATGAACAGCTGATGCCGGGGCTTGTCGGCAAAGCGCACCACCTTCGTTTCGATAGATGGGCAGTACCGGGGGCCAATGCCCTCGATGACGCCGCTGTAGATGGGGCTGCGGTCCAGATTTTCCCGGATGATGCGGTGTGTCTCCTCGTTCGTGTAGGTGAGGTAGCACACCGCCCGGTTCTCCGGCGGTTGCGCCGTCTCAAAGCTGAAGGGCAGGGGAGAGGGGTCGCCCTCCTGCCGCTCCATTTTGGAAAAGTCCACCGTCCGGGCGTTGATGCGGGGCGGCGTGCCGGTCTTGAACCGCCGCAGCGGCAGCCCCAGCGCCAGCAGCCGCTCTGTCAGCGCCACAGCGGCGTGCATACCGTCGGGACCGCTCTCCTCGATGCACTCGCCGATGATGGTGCGCCCCCGCAGATAGGTGCCCGAGCAGATGACGGCGGCCTTTACCTGAAATACGGCCCCTGTCCGCAGCACCACCTGCGACACCCGTCCGTTCTCTGCCCGGATATCCACCACCTCGCCCTGCCGTACTGTCAGGTGGGACTGGCGCTCCAGCGTGTACTTCATCACCTTCTGGTATTCCCGGCGGTCGGCCTGCGCCCGCAGCGACCACACGGCGGGGCCCTTTCCCCGGTTCAGCATCCGGTATTGGATGCAGGCCTTGTCCGCGGCCTTCGCCATCTCACCGCCCAGCGCGTCCAGCTCCCGTACCAGATGGCCTTTTCCCGTGCCGCCGATAGCCGGGTTGCAGGGCATGTTGCCCACCGCGTCCAGATTGATGGTAAAGCACACCGTCTCAAGCCCCAGCCGGGCGGCGGCCAGTGCCGCCTCAATGCCGGCGTGTCCCGCGCCGATCACGGCAATGTCAAATTGTCCTGCCACAAACTCTTTCATACGCGTGCCTCGCGTTCTGCAAAACTGTGTTCCATATTATAATGTATCTCTGCTGAAAGTGCAAGAGGGGAGTGTGCAGTTTGTCAAAAAAATAATGAGTAAGCTTGTGAAATATGTATAAATTTCAGCTTGCAAAACGGTGTGGGAAAGCATATACTAGGAGTGTAAATATAGAAGGAAAGGAGTGTGATAGGTACGATGCTGAACAACTTCATCAAGGGCGATCTGGACGATATGATTTTCGCAGACTGTGATTGGCAGCCCAGCGAGCGGTAAGGATCCCCACTTACGAAGGAACCACGACACATCGGTGCCGTGGCGATTTGCTTTTTCAGGGGGATTTTTCCCCATAATTTGATAAAAACCGGCCGTATCCGCCTCCGAGAGGCGGTTGGGCCGGTTTTAGTTTTTACTCCCTGCACAGTTAAAAGGAAATAAATGGAAATAAAAAATTTCCCCTTAACAGAATCTTGACGTTTTCTTAACGGAAATCTGTGATAAAATAACACCAATCATCAAAAAACGCAGTAAGCAGGGAGGGTGAGCTGTGAAAAAACGGTCGATTCCATGGCCGGAGCCGTGGGTCACAAAGCGGAAAGTGTTCCACCACGCGCTGCAATACTCCGCAAAGGACTTTATCATATCGGCGACCTTGTTCTTCGTTACGGTGGTGCTGTGTCTGCTGCTGCGGTCAGTAGACCCTCACAATGATACCAGTTATGTGGCGGTGATCTTCTTTCTGGATGTATTCCTGACCGCGCTGCTGACGGATGGCTATCTGTTCAGTATGCTGATTGCGATTACCGGCGTGCTGTGCGTGGACTACGTATTCACCGAGCCGTACTGGGAGATCAGCTTCACGCTGGCCGGCTTTCCGCTGACGTTTATCGTCATGATGTTTATTTCGGTGGTGACCGGTATGCTGACCAGCCGCGCCAAGCAGGTGGAGATCCTCAAGCGGGAGGCGGAGCGGGAGCGGATCCACGCCAATTTGCTGCGCGCCGTCTCCCACGATATCCGCACGCCGCTGACCAGCATCATGGGCGCCACCGACGTGCTGCTGGAGCAGGGGGATACCCTGACAAATGAGCAGCGCCGTCAGCTGGCTGCCGCCGCCAATGAGGATGCCCAGTGGCTGATCCGCATTGTGGAGAACCTGCTGTCCATCACACGCCTCGGCGGGCAGGACGATGCCAAGGTAACCAAAACGCTGGCGGTGGCGGAGGAGGTTATTGAAGGGGCGGTAGCCAAGTTTTCCGCCCGTGGCGGAAAGCTGCCGGTGCATGTACATCTGCCGCAGGAGGTGCTGCTGGTTCCCATGGATGAGCTGCTGATGGAGCAGGTGCTGCTGAACCTGCTGGAAAATGCCGCCACCCACGCGCAGGGCGCCACGCAGGTCAACATCACGCTGGAAGGAAAAAACGGCGCGGCCCGCATTGTTGTGGAGGATGACGGCGCCGGTATCCCGGCGGAAAAGCTGAAAAATCTGTTTGACAGCAGTGCCCATCAGAGCCAGCAGGGGGATAAGAAGCGCAATATGGGCATCGGCCTATCCGTTTGCAAAACGGTGGTGCAGGCCCATGGCGGAACGATTTACGGTGAAAATGCCTCGCATCACGGCGGGGCACGGTTTGTAATCGAATTACCAATGGAGGAGGACGACCATGAAAATTAAAGACAAGGTACTGATTGTAGAAGATGAGCAGAGCATCAGCAATTTTATCTCCATGATCCTGACGGCCAACGGCTATGATACCATTGTTGTCAACAGCGGCGAGGAGGCGCTGACCATGATCTCCTCCCACTGTCCCGACCTGATCATTCTGGATCTGGGTCTGCCGGATATGGACGGCATGGAGGTGCTGAAATCCGTCCGCAAGTGGTCCAATCTGCCTGTGGTGGTGGTGTCGGCCCGTCACCATGAGCATGACAAGGTGGAGGCGCTGGATTACGGCGCCGACGACTATATCTCCAAACCCTTCGGCACCTCCGAGCTGCTGGCCCGCATCCGCACGGCCATCCGCCATACCCGCACCGCGCTGTCCGATCCGCGGATTGCCCAGTCCGGTAAATTCACCACCGGTGAGCTGACCATTGATTACGACAAGCATCAGGTGCTCATGCGCGGCGAGAATGCCAAGCTGACGGTGAATGAATATAAGATCGTGGCCTTGCTGGGCAAATATTCCGGCAAGGTGCTGACCTATGATTTTATCATCCGCGAGCTGTGGGGGCCCAAGGCCAAAACGGACAACCAGATCCTCCGCGTCAACATGGCCAATATCCGCCGTAAGCTGGAAAAAGATCCCAGCCATCCGGAATATCTGTTTACCGAGGTGGGCGTGGGCTACCGTATGCGCGAGAGCGATTAAGCGTTAAAGCGCAGATTGTCGAAAAAGTGCATATTAACGACAAAAGCCCTGCATTTTCGCAGGGCATTTTGTTATTTTGTTCACAAATAACGAATATTTTATAAGGAGGAAATTAAGAAAAAACGCCAAAGCGCAACAGCTGCGTTAAGAAACCTCTCTCCTTATTTACAGCGGCGGGCAGAATATAGTAATCTTTTTTCGTACCGTTTTTTCTGAGCGGTAACTACGAATAAGGAGAGAAAACAATGGAAGAAAGAAAAGGCTTTGGAAGCAATTTCGGATTCCTGATGGCTGCGGTCGGATCGGCGGTCGGCCTCGGCAACATCTGGGGCTTCCCCAATAAAATGGGAGCCAACGGCGGCTTTACCTTCCTTCTCATCTATCTGGTGCTGGCTGTCTGCTGCGGCTTCATCGTTATGGTGGGTGAGCTGGCACTGGGCCGCAAGACGGGACATGGCGCTGTAGGCGCCTACAAGGTACTCAGCAAGAGATTCCGCTGGATCGGTTGGTTAGGCATTCTGTCCGCATTCTTTATCCTGTTCTTCTACTGTGCGCTGGGCGGCTACTGCCTGAAGTACACGGTGCTCAACGTGGGCAATCTGTTCAACGCCGGCTTTGGCTCCAACGGTCTTTCCGGCGGCGACGTGTTCAACGCCTTTATGGCAAGTCCTGGTGAGGCCATTATCTACGGCTTGATCTTCGTGGCGCTGACCATGATTATCGTCATGGGCGGCATCGGCAACGGCATCGAAAAGGTTTGCTCCGTGGGCATGCCCGCCCTGTTTGTGGCGCTGCTGATCTGCATCATCCGCGCCTGCACGC
>CAKTGD010000096.1 GCA_934561335.1 uncultured Oscillospiraceae bacterium | reverse complement strand
ACCACCGACTGTGGCTACACCGACCGCATCGATGCGGAGTATGACATTCTGAAGATCGCCGTGATCGAGCGGCACAAGGATACCCACCACATCGGTCTGGGCTTCATCCGCGGCTACGGCCTGAAGAAGGGTGCGGTAGCCACCTCCATCAGCCACGACAGCCACAATATCATTGTGGTGGGCACCGATGAGGCGGATATGGCCTTTGCCGCCAACCGGGTGGTGGCCCTCAACGGCGGCATCGTGGTGGCCGAAGGCGGCAGTGTTTCCGCCGAGGTACCACTGGCGGTGGCCGGCATCATGAGCGATGAGCCGCTGGTAGAGGTAAACCGCAAGCTGGAGGAGGCCAAGGAGAAAGCCTTTGCCGCCGGCGTCAACCGGGATATCGACCCCTTTATGACGCTGAGCTTCATGGCGCTGCCGGTGATCCCCACACTGCGTATCACCACCCGCGGTGTGTTCGACGTTACCACCCAGCGGTATATCTGAGTCGCATATCCGTTTTCAAAAAAGCAATCGGCTTTCAGCCAGTCGAAAAGGAGCGCCGCGGACTGCGGCGCTCCTTTCTTCTCCGTCCGGAAGTAAGCAGAATCGGGGGTAGATTTTCCCCGGAAGCCGTGGTATGATATCGGCAAATAAAATCTGGGAGGATGCGCAGATGAAAAAGAGATGGGCAGCATGGCTTCTGGCGCTGACCATGCTGCTGGCACTGGTCGGCTGCGGCAGCGACTTCAGCACTGCGTTTGTCACCGGCGTTCAGCCGCCGCAGCAGGAGACACTGTCGGAGGACGGGGGTTCCGGCGACATACAGCAGCAGGAGACGGACAGTGACGCGCCGGATGAGGCGGGCAGCTACACCACAAAGGACGAGGTTGCGCTGTATATCCACACCTATGGCCATCTGCCAGACAATTTTATCACCAAAAAAGAGGCGCAGGCGCTGGGCTGGAACGGCGGCTCACTGGAACCGTATGCACCCGGCAAATGCATCGGAGGAAGCCGGTTCGGCAACTATGAGGGACTGCTTCCGGAAAAGCCGGGCCGCACCTACACCGAGTGCGACATCAATACATTGGGCGCGGACAGGCGCGGCGCGGAACGAATCGTATTTTCCAACGATGGGCTTATCTATTATACCGCCAACCACTATGAGAGCTTTGAGCTGCTGTATGGGGAGGAGTAACCATGCGCTTTATTCTGGACGGAAAAAGCATCGGCAGCCGCGAGGCTCTGCATCAGGCGCTGGCGGCGGGGCTTCAGCTTCCCGACTGGTACGGCGGCAATCTGGACGCCCTGTACGATTGCCTGAGCGAGCCGGGAACGGAGGCTGAGCTGATAATCCGCAGCGGCCCGGCGCTTGAGGCAACGTTGGGCGGCTATGCGGCGGCCTTTCGGCAGGTGCTGGCAGACTGCGCGGTGGAAAATCCGCAGTTTTCCGCCGTGTGGGAGGATACGCCATGAAGCATTCAGTGGTGGATGAGCGTCTTATCTACGAGATTCTCTCCGCCGTGGCGGAGATTCCGGAAGGACGGGTGGCTTCCTACGGGCAAATCGCCGCGCTGATCGGGCGGGAACGAAACGCCCGTATGGTAGGCCGCGTACTGAGCCGCTCTCAGTCTTACGGCGACTATCCCTGCCACCGGGTGGTGACCCACGATGGGCGGCTGGCGCCGCACTGGTCTGAGCAGAGGGCGCTGCTGGAGGCGGAAGGCGTTACGCTGCGGGACAGTACCCATGTGGATATGAAACGCTTTCGCTGGACGCCGTAATGTGTAAAAAAACGGAGGCTTGATAGCCTCCGGTTTTTTATACATCCCTGTCGGGAACGGTCACCTGAATGGATGTACCCTTTCCGGGCTGGCTATCCAGATGGATGGTGCCATTCAGATCCTGCACCGCATGCTTGACAATGGACAATCCCAGTCCCGTCCCCCCGCTCTGGCGGGAATGGCTTTTATCCACACGATAGAACCGCTCGAACACACGGTTTTGATGCTCCGGCGGAATGCCGATCCCGGTGTCGGACACCGTCAGCATCGCGCCGCCCTGACAGGGCGACACATCCAGCGTGACGCTGCCGCCGGGAACATTATATTTGATGGCATTATCGCACAGGTTATAGGCGATTTCGGACAGAAGACGGCGTACACTGTGCACCGTGACCGTACCGCCGGTAACGGACAGCGTCACATTTTTGGCGTTGGCCGCCTCGCCCAGAGAGGCAGCCGTTTCCTCTGCCAGCGCGTGAAGCTCCACCGGCTCAACAGGCATTTCCATCCCCTCATCCAACTGGGACAGGCGGATAATATCCTCAATCAGCGTGACCAGACGGGCGGCCTCGCTGCGGATGCGTCCGACAAACCGTGGCATATCCTCCGCCTTGACCAGACCGTTCTCCATCAGCTCAGCGCTGCCCATAATGGATTGCAGCGGCGTTTTCAGTTCGTGGGATACATTGGCGGTGAATTCGCGGCGACTGCGCTGCGCCAGCGCCTGCTCCGTCACATCAAAGGCAAGCACAACCGCGCCGGTGGCCACGCCATCGGATTCAATGCGGCTGATATCCATCTGATACTCACGGCTGCCCCGCATGGTATGGATCTCGCTGTGGCCCTGTGTTATGGCGCTTTGCAGCGCGTGGCTTACATCGCTGCTGCGCTCAAGGGTCAGGAAATCCTGCCCAAGGCAGGCAGAATCGGCGTGGAACAGCGTGCGGGCCGCCGGGTTTATGCTGAGGATATTCCCCTGCCGGTTCAGGAGCACAAGCCCCTCCTTCATATTGCCGGTGATCTGATCAAACTCCTCACGCCTGCGCTGCAACTCCCGCATGTGGGCATCGATCTGGCGGCGCTGCTGGTTGATGCGGCCCAGAAGCGGCGACAGCTCTTCATAGGTATCATTGTCCAGCGGATGCTCCAGATCAAGGCTGTTGAGCGGCTCCACAATATGACGGGCCAAGCGCTTGGCCAGCACCGCCGACAGCGCCAGCGCCGCCGCCAGAACAATCAGGAAGGGCTGAAGCATCCCAAACACCAGCACGCCTGCCGTAGCGCGGCTGATGGAAATCCGCAGCACGGTACCATCCGTCAGGCGCTGGGCACTGTAAAGTGTTTTTTCCAGCAGCGTGGCGGAGTAGCGGCTGGACTCACCCTGCCCTGCCAGCAGCGCCTGCTGAATCTCCTGCCGCTGGGCATGGTTCTCCATGGCGGAGGGGTCCGCCTGCGTGTCGTACAGCACGGTGCCGTCCGCCGCCACCCATGTCAGACGGTAACGATCAGAATGCAGGGCACGGAGATAGTCCTCTCCCCCCTGCTCCACAGCGGCGGCAGCAAGACCCAGCTCATCGCGGAGCTGCTTTTCCTGCACGCCGCAGAAATATTCGTAAAGGCATCCCATAATAATCACCATGCTGGCCAGCAGCACTGCACCGGCCGTGATGATCATGGAATGAAAAATCTTTTTTGTCATGCCTTCGCCTCCCAGCGGTAGCCAACACCCCGCACTGTAGCGATGCAGCCGCCGCACACGCCAAGCTTCTGGCGCAGGGTGCGGATGTGCATATCCACGGTGCGGCTCTCGCCCACATAGTCCGCGCCCCAGACGTCATTGAACAGCTGATCCCGGGTGAATGCCATGCCGGGATGGGACAAAAACAGGCGCAGCAGCTCAAATTCCTTGTATGTCAGGCTCACCCGCTCCCCCGCCGCCGTAACGATATGGCGATCCGGGTCCAGCGTCACACCGCCGCCGGAAAGGCATCGGTCCTGCTGTGCAGGCGCGCAGCGGCGCAGCACAGCCTTGACGCGGGAGACCATTTCCATCATGCCAAAGGGCTTAACAAGATAGTCGTCCGCCCCCAGATCAAGGCTCTGGATCTTGTCATATTCCATCCCCTTGGCCGTGGCCATGATCACGGGAATGGCGCGGGTACGCGGTGTCTGGCGTAAAAAGCGCAGCAGCGACACACCGTCCTCGCCGGGCAGCATTACATCCAGCAGCACAAGCTCCGGCAGCTCTGTCTCCAGCGCGGCGCGGAAGCTGTCTCCGTCAGCAAAGCCACGTGCCTCAAAGCCGGTGGAATTGAGGGTATATACCTCGATCTCGCGGATGCCGCTGTCGTCCTCCACACACCAGATCATGTTATTTCCTCCCCGTTATGAACGCCGGTAACGGCAAACACCACCCACTCGGCAACGTTGGTGGCGTGGTCGCCGATGCGTTCCAGATACTTTGCAATCATCAGAAGGTCCAGCGCATACTCGCCGTCCTCAGGCCGCCGGGCGATCCAGTCGATCAGCGCCGCTTTTACATGGCTGAAATCCGCATCCACCACATCGTCCTGCGCAATGACTTCTCGGGCCAGCGCCGTATCGCGGTGCACATAGGCATCCACGCTGAGCGTGACCATAGAGATGACGGCGCGGGCCATATGCCCTACAAAGGCACACTCCTCGCCGGAGCGTCCCTTCAAAAAGCCCACGATCTCTGCAATATCCTCGGCCTGATCCCCGATACGCTCCATGTCGGTAATCATTTTCAGCGCGGCAGAAATCTGGCGCAAATCGCGGGCCACCGGCTGCTGCTGAAGCAGCAGCTTCAGGCACAGCGATTCGATATCCCGCTCCTTGCGGTCGATCTCGCCCGCCCGCGGCTTTACCTCTGCGGCCAGCGCTGTGTCGCCCTCCAGCAGCGCCTTTGCGGCGGAGGCAATCACCTCTTCACACAGCGCGCCCATCTCGATTAGTTCACGGTTCAGCAGCCCCAGCTGCTCATCAAAACGGCTTCTCATTTATCCGAACCTCCCTGTGATATAATCCTCCGTCCGCTTATCCCGGGGCTGGGCAAAGATCTGCTCGGTATCGCCGTATTCCACCAGCTCACCCAGCAGGAAAAAGGCGGTTCGGTCAGAGATGCGGGCAGCCTGCTGCATGTTGTGCGTTACAATAATAATAGTATACCGCTCTTTCAGCTCCGTGGCAAGCTCTTCTATCTTGGACGTGGAAATGGGATCCAGTGCGCTGGTAGGCTCATCCATCAGCAGCACCCGAGGCTCCACTGCCAGCGCACGGGCAATGCACAGGCGCTGCTGCTGGCCGCCGGACAGACCCAGCGCCGATTTTTTCAGCCGGTCCTTCACCTCATCCCAGATGGCAGCGCCGCGCAGCGACTGCTCCACAATGTCATCCAGCTTCACCTTATTCCGTATCCCGTGGGTACGGGGGCCATAGGCGATGTTGTCATAGATGCTCATGGGAAAGGGGTTGGGTTTCTGAAACACCATGCCGATTTCCTTGCGCAGGTGGCTCACATCCACCGAGGGAGAAAAGATATCCTGTCCCTGATAGCAGACCTCGCCGGTAATGCGCACGCCGGGGATCAAATCGTTCATCCGGTCCAGCGTCTTGAGAAAGGTGGACTTGCCGCAGCCGGAGGGTCCAATAAGGGCGGTGATGCTCTTTTCCGGAATGTCCATACTGACATGGTGCAGCGCCTGCGTGGGGCCGTACCACAAATTCAGGTCGTTTACGGTAATAATATCGCTCATAGGCTCCTCCGTTTCTTGAAATACCGTCCTGTCAGGCCGGCGGCCAGATTGATGAGCAGCGCCAGCGCCATCAGGATGGCGGCAATGGCAAAGGCCACATCGAACTCGCCCTGTTCCTTGGCGTAGACGTACAGCGCCACCGACAGCGTGGCACCGGAGCCCTCCAGCGTCTCGCCCAGCGTACTGTACAACGTGTGGGCAAAGCCCGCCGTATACAGCAGCGCCGCCGTCTCGCCCAGTATGCGTCCCACCGCCAGAATACAGCCGGTGATGACGCCGTCCACGCAGCCGGGCAGCACCACCGTTCGGATGGTGCGCCACTTCCCCGCGCCAAGGCCGAACGCGCCCTCCCGGTAGCTCTGGGGCACGGTCTTGAGGCTCTCCTGCGTGGTGCGCATGATGGTGGGCAGGTTCATGATGACCAGCGTCATGGCACCGGCGATCAGGGATTTCTTCATCCCCAGAAATTGGCAGAAGAACATCTGCCCCACCAGTCCGTAGATGATGGAGGGGATACCGGACAGCGTCTCGGCGGTGTATTCGATGGCCGCCACCAGCTTCCGGTTTTGAGCGTACTCCGTCAGGTATACCGCCGCGCACACGCCCACCGGCAGCACCACCAGCAGCGTGGTCAGCACCATGCAGA
>CAKTGD010000095.1 GCA_934561335.1 uncultured Oscillospiraceae bacterium | reverse complement strand
ATGATGTCGTTGATGTCGCCGGTCAGGCCCAGAGAGAACTCGGTCATGGGCATCAGCAGGGCGTTGCCGCCGCCGGCCGCAGTACCCTTGACGTTCATGGTGGGGCCGCCGGAGGGCTGACGCAGTGCGCCGCCCACATTTACGCCCAGCTTGCCCAGACCCTCGATCAGGCCCAGAGATACGGTGGACTTGCCCTCGCCGAAGGGGGTGGGGGTGATAGCGGTGACTTCGATGAACTTACCGTCCGGCTTATCCTTCAGGCGGTTCATCACCTTGATAAAGTCGATCTTGGGGGTTTTGCCATAGGGAATGATTTCTTCGGGCAGCAGACCCAGCTTCTCGCGGAAATACTCCACGGGGGGAAGCGCTTTTTCTGCTTCCTCGGCGATCTGCCAATCCTTATAGATCGTCGGATCCAGCGTCACGCGGCCATTGGCGTCTACATACTTGCCGTCTTTGAATTCGATTGCCATAGGGTTTTCCTCCTTATTATCCTCAGGTTGTCCTGAATGTTACTTCGGTGCCCCTGCACCGTTGATCACATTTTGATATGTGCGCTGCGGCGCACCAGCTCGGTGACCTTGTCGCGCAGCAGCTGCTGGCGCACCACCGTCTGGAAGCCGTTGTCAAAATAGGGCTTGAGATCCTCCAGACGCATGTTGTTGTCGGCGCAGATTCTGCCGAAAGCCGCGTCCATCTCCTCGTCGGTCACCGTCAGCTTCTCCAATTCGGCGATCTTTTCCACCGCCCTCTGGGTGCGGAATGCCTCCAGCGCATCGGGCCGCATATCCTGGCGCAGCTTCTTTTCATCGCTGCCGGTAAACTGGCAATAGGCTTCCAGCGTCAGTCCCCTCTGCGCCAGCTGGGCGCTCAGCGTCTCCATCTGAGCCTCCACCATGCGATCCAGCTCCTCCTCCGTGGGCTGCTCGTCCACCGTGGCGGCCACCTGATGCATCAGCTGCCAGCGCAGCTCCCGCTCCGCCTGCTCATCGCGGTAGTCCTGCAAGGCCTTGCCCATCGTCTCGCGCATCTGCTCCATATTTTCGCACCGGCCCACCTCTTTGGCAAAGGTGTCGTCCAGCTCATAGGCGTCGTGGGTACGGATCTCATGGACGTGGCAGCGGAACTCCGCCGCCTTGCCCGCCAGCTCCGGGGCATGGTACTCGGCGGGAAACGTCACCGTTACGGTCACATCGTCGCCAATATTGGCGCCCACCAGCTGCTCTTCAAAGCCGGGGATAAACATGCCGCTGCCCAGCGTCAGCGTCTGCTTTTCAGCCGTGCCGCCGGGGAACTGCACCCCCTCGGAATAGCCGGCATAGTCCAGCACCAGCTCATCGCCCAGCGCGGCAGGGCGGCCCTCCACCGGGATGATCCGGGGATTGGCCTGCAAAAGCTGCTGCATCTGGTGCTCAATGTCCTCCGCTGTAACGGTAACATGCTCCAGCGTACCTTCCAGGTTCAAATAGTTAAAGCTCATAATTCCTTATTTCCTTTTCATCTCTTGTCGGATAGCGGAGATCAGTATATCCCCCGCCACCACGCGGTCCTCTGCCGAAAAGGCGGAGGCAAAATTGTCCGAATACAGGATCTGGCTGGAGGGCGGAAACTCCTCGTCCCCGGCGTAGATCATGATCTGCATCCGATAGCCCTCCAGAAAATCAAAGCCGTACCCCGCATCGCCATGGGACAGCTTTTCGCCGCCCAACCGCTGACACGCGGCGGCAAAGGCCTCCACCTGCGTGCCGAAGGTAAAGGCTGCGCGGCTCAGGCACCGGCCCGTATAGGGCGCGATGTACAGCTCGCCCCACGGCATCTCGCGGAAGGTCTTGTAGCCCAGCGACAGCGCCGCCTTCCTTCCCTCCAGCAAATACCGCATCAGAAAGGTCTGGCAGGGCAGGCTTCCCAGTGCAAAGGCGTCCTCCCGCTGTGCCGTAATGGCGTATTCCGGCCACGCGATCCGGTAAGCCGTTCCCATCAGGCGCAGGGTAAAGCAGCCGTCGGCAAAGGCCGCGCCGCAGCGCTGCGCCGCCTCCTGCGGATCCAGCTTCGCAAACAGCGCCGCATAGTGGGAAAACGGTACCTCTTCTTTGTTGTTGCGGATCTCCATAGTCACTCCTGTACGCTGGACGGGAATAGCTCCTTGCTGGTATGGGGCAGGAAGCAGGCCGCCACAAATTCTTCCATATACCGCGGCTCGGTGGACAGCTCCATATAGGTCATGTTGCTGGCCAGCTCATGGACCTTTTCCTCCGCCGCCGTGGACAGCGTCAGCGCATAGGCGCCTGTCAGTGAGGAGTTGCCGATATACTGGAACAGCCCCCGATCCACATCAGGGAACATGCCGATGCGCACGGCGTTATCCATGTTGATGCCGCTGCCGATGCCGCCTGCCACATAGATATGCTCCAGCACCTCCACATCCATGTCCAGCGAGGTGAGCATGGTGTGGATTGCGGAGAAAATCGCGCCCTTGGCCCGGATAAAGCACTCTATGTCAACCTCGGTAATGGCGATTTCCCGGCCGGTATCGCTTTCATTGCTGAACGCCAGCACATAGCGGCCCATGCCGTGCTCATCCCGGAGGATGCGGGGATTTTCGCGGACAAAATGCCCCTTGGCCGAGATGGCGGAGGTGCGGTACAGCTCGGCGATCACGTCGATGATGCCGCTGCCGCATATGCCCACCGGCTTCTGGCCCGCCGCTCCCACAATAGACAGCGTCGGCTCCAGCGTGTCCCGGTCAATGGACACGGCTTCCACCGCGCCGTCAGTGGCCCGCATACCGCAGGAAATGTCGCCGCCCTCAAAGGCGGGGCCGGCGGAGCAGGCGCAGGACATCATAAAGTCCCGGTTGCCGAACACGATCTCTCCGTTGGTGCCCAGGTCAATAAACAGTGAAAACTCATCCTTGTCCCAGATCCGGCTGGTCAGGGTACCGGCGGTAATATCGCCGCCCACATACGAGCCGATGTTGGGCGCGATGATCACCTTGGCGTCGGGATTGGCCACCAGCCGTATATCGCTGGCTTTCAGCCCGTCCCAATGGAAAAAGGTAGGGATATAGGGTTCCATCCGCACGGGATCGGCATCTACGCCCAGCAGCAGATGGTTCATGGTGGTGTTGGAAGCCACGCAGCAGCGCAATATCCGCTCGGCCTCTACCCCGGCGCTGCGCAGCAGCGCCTTTGTCAGC
The DNA here is from genome assembly GCA_934561335.1 of uncultured Oscillospiraceae bacterium. Next base: position 3,201 of record CAKTGD010000095.1, on the reverse strand, counting down.
GGCTGGAGCGTCTCCTCCACCACTGCCTTCTGCAAGCGCTCCACGCCGCCGCTGCGGCCCTGCTCCACGATGCGGTTGATCACGTCCGCGCCGTAGCGGATCTGGCCGTTGCCGCCGCTGCCCTTTGCCAGCAGCCGCCCATCCTTCAGATCCATCAGCACCGCCGAAACGGTGGTGGTGCCGATATCAATGGCCAGACCGCACATAGGCTGCGGCTCCTTGGCATTGCGCACATCCATCACGCGGAATACGCCATCGCGCAGCGTTCCGGCCACGGCCACATGGAAGCCGCTTTCGCGCAGCACGCGGGCCAGCTTATGTACCGCGGGGTAGCTCAGGTGTACCCGATCACAGCCCAGCGCCTCCTGAAGCGCCAGCGTCAGGCGCTCCGTGTCGGGCATGGTATCCTCCAGCGTCGGCTCGCTCATGCACACTTCCGTCTCCGCAAAGTCATTGCTGAAATCCACGCCCGCCGCCTTCAGATCCTCCTCCAGCCGGGTGAAGATGGCAATCTCCTCCCCGGTGGACAGGTCGGCGGTTTTCATGCGGCTCTGATAGGCCGAGGCAATATCCGGAACCATAACCGTTACATCGGAGCTGACCTTGCTGGCACAGCTCAACCGCCAGCCGGCCGCATAGTCCTCATCTGTGATATGGCTGGTCTGCAGGCCCTCTACCGTGCCCTCCAGCAGCTTCACGCGGCACTTTCCGCATGAGCCGTTTCCCGAGCACGGCGCGTCAATGGCCACATTGGCGGCGCGGGCCGTTTCCAGCAGCGTTTCGCCGGGTGCAGCCGTCGCCGTCACCGGCGCGGCGCCGTTTTCAAAGGTAAAGATCACCTGATACATAGCATTCTCCTTGCGCGTTATCGCACCCTGCCGCACCGGGCTCTCCCCCGGCGCGGCAGGGAAATTTGGATTACATCAGAGGCTCCATGCCCAGCACGGGATGGTTCTTCGCCGTCAGGAACTCCATCAGGGCATCGCAGTCGGTGCAGACGGTCTCATCGGCGATCATGTCGCTGAAGTTGTCGATGCCGTACAGCTCCTTGGCGGTCTTATTCAGTCGGGACGCCACATCGTCCTTCAGCTCCTTGGGCATCCACACGATACGCTCAATGCCGCCCTCGGCATGGATAAACTTCTTGGAGGAGATGAAGTGGCGGCCATGGCCCATATAGCCGGGGGTCTGCACGCCGCCGCCGGTGCAGGAGGCCAGCTCGCCGAAGGTCATGCCCACCGGGGTGGTGCCGCTGTACTCGCGGTTGACCACAATAAATCCGTTGGACATTGGCTCAATGCCGCAGATGCACTCGAAGCAGCCGCAGGAGGTCATGGGGTCCTCCAGAATGGAATAGAGCGTAACAGACTCCACCGCGCCGTGGGTCGCGCTCCGCACCGTCTCGTTGACGGACTCATAGGAGCCGGTCCGCTCATCCAGGCAGCCCACCTTGTCGATGGGCTGGGACGGGCCGTTGGGATTCAGCTCATAGGTAGCCTTGGCGTCCAGCCAGGAAACGGCACCGCACAGGCCCAGCCGCTCGGGGGTAACCACACAGCAGTGGGCAGGGGCAAAGGACTGGCACAGGATGCAGGTGTAGAACTGATCCACCGACTCGTCGGACATGGAGGCCAGACGGTCGTCACGCATGTTGTAGCGGGGCATCGCCTGCTCTTCCAGCAGCTTTTTTGTCTCAGCCGCGTCGGTAAACAGCGTGATCTGGCACTTGTCCACAACCGTGTCGAACTCGTCCATGATCATGTGGTAGAGCACCTCGCCGAAATCCTTCATCCGCAGGCCCTTTTCAAAGGCATCCTTGGACACGCGGACACGCAGCAGATTCCGCTGGCCGGTGTGCATGACACCCTCCATATAGTTGAACCATGCGTGAATCTTCCGCTCGATGACGGACTCAAAGTCCGCCTGCATTTTCTTGCCATACACCTCGATATAGGTGCCCATGGCATACTCTGTGGCATCGGAATCGATATCCGGGCCAACCAGCGTGATTTTATGATCCTCCACCTCGTCGGCGTCCTTCATCAGGACCAGCTCACAGGTGGGATTTTTCGCAGACCAGAATTCGGCCTTAACGTCCGCCTTGCGGATGATCTCGCCCTCGAAAGCGGCGGAGAAGGCCACGGGGATGGGCAACTCCTTGGACTTGATCTTGATATTGCGCAGCTCCAAAGAGTGCTTGACCGTTTCATCGTGATTCAGCACGGATTCCAGCGCGCCGCTCACCTGATTCTCGCCCAGATCGATATCCACCACCACCGGGAAACCCAGTGCAATGGCGCCGGCGCCGGCGGAAACCACCACATTGTCGATGGCGCCGAAGGTGTTGACGAACGCGGGAACGCGCTCCTTGGTATAGGCCAGCAAGCCGGGCAGATCGCCGGGCTGCACATTGCCGAAGATCAGCGCGGCACGGATAGCCACGGTGACCACATGGATCACGGCGGTCACATCATGGCCCAGTGGGATCACGCGGAACTCCAGCCCCATTTTTACGCCGCCCTCGGCGCACTGCTCGATCACATCGCCCACCATGAACGTCATGATACCCTTGGACTGATAGTCCTTGACCACCTTCACAACATCCTCGGGATTTTCCGCCTTGCCCAGCACCACCGCCACGCCGGGAATATCCCCGGTCACCAGCGGCACACCCAAAGAGCGAATCACGGGATCGGGCACAAAGCCGATACCGGGCACAGCCGCCTGCTCATAGGCGTCCTTGGGCGCCACATACTTCAGCCCCTCAAGGATTTCCGCGCCCACTGCGGTGGCAAGTCCCGCATTCAGTGCCTGTCCCAGATCCTCCTGATTGGTGATCAGGCTCTTCAGCACGCCCACGCAGGCAGGCAGATCACCCAGCGTCTTTACCTTGACACCGGTGGCAGCATAGATGGTCGGGAAGAAATACGCCGTATCGGGAAACGCCAGTTCCCTGTCTGCGCCGTACTTGGCAAGCGCGTCATTGACCGCGCCCTCGGTCAAGCCGGCAACGGCATTTGCACCACCGTAAATCAGATCGGTTAATACGCTCATAGGTTGATCCTCCTTCAAAATAAGACAACAGATATAAAAGACCTCCCGCCGCCGCGTAACGGCGGCGGGAGGCGCTAAAGTTTAGAAAATTGACTGTTCCGCGCCGGGAAGCTTACTCGTCCAGATAGCTGTCGGAGTACAGAACAT
>CAKTGD010000094.1 GCA_934561335.1 uncultured Oscillospiraceae bacterium | reverse complement strand
GGCGTGAAGGCAAAGGGCGCGTCCAGATCGTAGTAAAAGCCGTTGTCGATGCTGGGGCCGATGGCCAGCTTCACCTCCGGGTGCAGCCGCTTCACGGCCTGTGCCAGAATGTGGGAGCAGGTATGCCAGTAGGTCTTGCGGTACTGCTCATTTTCAAACGTGTAGATGTTTTCCTCGCTCATGGTCATATCCTCCTTGTCGTTGGGGGCAGGTATAAAAATAACCCCACCCCTGATGTGTTTCAGGGGTGAGGTAAAGAAACTTTACGCCACGGTTCCACCCTGCTTACGGCATAAGCCGTCGCTTTCGGTTCCTGTAACGGGAAACCCCCGTCCTGCTCCTCGCAGGCAGCTCCGGAGTGGTACAGGCCGCACCGTCAGGCAGGATGCTTTCAGCCGTGACATCCCTCTCTTTGGCCGCTGGTTGGCAGCTTCTTCTCCATCATCGCTTTTGATTACCGTATTATAATCTTCTTTTCCCCGCTTGTCAACGGGGAAATTCCGCCACTTCCGCCGCCGTATCGGCAATCTGCGCCGCGCCGCAATCCTCCAGCGCCTGACGCCCCCGGAAGCCCCAGCTCACCCCGATCAGCGGCAGTCCCGCATTCCGGGCCGTGGCCACGTCCACCTCGCTGTCGCCCACATAGACGGCGTCCTCCCGGCCGGCCCCCAGCTCTTCCAGCGCCCGGTATACCATGTCCGGCGCCGGCTTGCGGGGACACGCCGGGCTTTCGCCAAATGCCGGCACGCCGGGGAAAAACTGCTCGGCCAGACGCTGCACGGTGGCGTCCGGCTTGTTGGACACGATGCCGACACGGCAGCCCCGCTGCCGCAGCGCCGCCAACAGCTCCGGAATGCCGGGATAGGGTGCGGTGGCCACGCAGGAATGCTCCTGATACCACGCCCGATAGTCCCGCATAATATCCGCGAAGCCGGGCGTTTCCTCTCCCTGAGGCAGCATAGCGGCCATCAGCTTTACCGCGCCGTTGCCCAAGCCCTTGCGCACCTGCTCCACCGTGCGCTGGGGATAGCCATACTGCGCCAGCGTATGGTTGACAGCGGCAGCCAGATCGGCAAGGGTGTCCAGCAGTGTGCCGTCCATATCGAAAAGGTAGGTCTTATATGCCATTGTCGTTTCCTCCCTGTTCAGTTTCGGCCCGATCATACCACGTTCCGTCCCGGATTGCAAGCCGGGATTTACAAAAAAGAGAGGGCGCGGGCCGAATCGGCCCGCGCCCCCTTTTGCAGCATCACAGGTTCTTTCTGGCGGCAGACAGCATCAGCTTGATGCGGTTCAGCTGGTTCACCTCGCTGGCGCCGGGATCGTAGTCCACGGCGGCAATGTTGGCCTGGGGATAGGCCGCCTTCAGCGCCTTGATCACGCCCTTGCCCACCACATGGTTGGGCAGGCATCCGAAGGGCTGGATGCACACAATATTGGGTACGCCATTCGTCAGCAGCTCCGCCATTTCGCCGCACAGGAACCATCCCTCACCATACTGGTTGCCCAGCGACAAAAAGGGCTTGGCCAGATCGGCAATATGCTCCATGGGCGTGGGGGGATCAAAACGGCGGCTGGCACGCAAAGCCTCCACGGCAGGTCTGCGAACAGCCTCAATGCCGTCAACGCCCACCTTTGCCAGCAGGCTGGAGGTCCACGCCGTGCCCAGATAGTCGTGCTTATAGCGCTGCTGGTAGATACACTCCACCAGAAAATCGGTCAGATCCGGTACCACCGCCTCTGCCCCCTCCTGCTCCAGCAGGTCCACCAGATAGTTGTTGGCAAGGGGCATATACTTCACCAGAATCTCTCCTACGATGCCTACCCGGGGCTTGCGGAGTCCCTCCTTCAGCGGCAGGGCGTCAAAATCCGCCACGATGCCCCGGCAGATGCCGCCGTAGGAATAGCCGGTCTTTTCCCCCATGGCGTAGGCAATGGCAATATCCCGCCATTTTGCATGGAGCGCATTTGCCGAACCGGCCACCGCTTCATAGGGTCTGGTGCGGTACAGGCAGCGCATCAGCAGATCGCCGAAGGTCAGCTGCCGCAGGGCGGACAGCGCCATGGCCGGTGAAATGCGGAAGCCCTCGTTCTTTTCCATACCGTTGAGATTCAGGGAGATAACGGGAATGTGGCCCAGCCCCGCCTTATCCAGCGCCCGGCGTATAAAAGCCACATAGTTGCTGGCCCGGCAGCAGCCGCCTGTCTGGGTCATGATGAGGGCCAGCTTATCGGTATCGTACCGCCCCGACAGCACTGCCTCCATTAATTGGCCCACCGATAGGATAGAGGGATAGCAGGCGTCGTTGTTGACGTACTGCAAGCCCACGTCCACCGCCCTGCGTGTGGCGTTATTTAATATCTCCACATGGTAGCCGTGGCGGCGGAACACCGGCTCGATCACATCAAAATGAATGGGAGACATCTCCGGCGCCAGGATCGTATAGCCTGCGTCATACATCTCCTTGGTAAAAGTGGCGCGCTGATAGCTCAGGGGCTGCGCGTGGGCGCAGATATGCTGCTTTTGCCGCATATTCATGGCGGCCAGCAGGCTGCGGACACGAATCCGCGCCGCACCCAGATTATTCACCTCATCGATCTTCAGCACCGTATAAAGCTTGTTGCATTTCTCCAGAATCTCGCACACCTGATCGGTAGTAACCGCATCCAGACCGCAGCCGAAGGAGAACAGCTGTATCAGCTCCAGATCGTCCCGTCTGCCTACAAACTCCGCCGCAGCGTACAGCCGGGAGTGGAACACCCACTGATCCACCACCCGCAGAGGCCGTTGGGGCGGCGTATCCAGCGGCAAGCTGTCCTCCGTGAACACATACAGGCCGTAGGAGGCGATCAGTTCCGGGATTCCGTGGTTGATCTCCGGGTCGATGTGGTAGGGTCTCCCCGCCAGCACCACGCCCCGCTTGCCTTCCCGCTCCATCTCCGCCAGACGGCGTCGGCCCTCGGCGCGGATATCGTCCTTGGCGCGGCGCTGCTCCGCCCATGCCGCCCGTGCGGCGGCGCGCACCTGAGCGGCAGGGATGTTCCACACCTCGCGGCACAGCTTGACCAACCGGTTTTCCGCCGTTTTCTCGCTGGTAAAGGCAATAAAGGGCCGGATATACCGCACCTGGCCGGTGGTAATAGCCTCCACGTTGTTTTTCAGGTTCTCCGGATAGGACACCACCATAGGACAGTTATAGTGGTTCTGGGCATCAGGCGTCTCCTGATATTCATAGAATACGCAGGGGTGGAAAATCGTGGTCACGCCGTGCCGCGCCAGCCATTCCACATGGCCGTGCGCCAGCTTGGCAGGATAGCACTCCGATTCAGAGGGAATAGACTCCATGCCCATTTCATAGATGGCCCGTGTGGAGAAGGGGGATACCACCACCCGAAAGCCCAGCTGACGGAAGAAGGTGGCCCAATAGGGAAAGTTTTCATACAGGTTCAGCACCCGCGGAATACCGATCACGCCTCTGCCGGCTTTGTCCTCCTCCAGCGCCGGGTAATCGAACAGGCGCTGCCGCTTATAGGCCATCATGTTGGCGCCCGGTTGGGCTGCACCGGCGTTCTTCACCCGCTTCTCGCAGCGGTTGCCGGAGATATAGCGCCCGCCATCGGAAAAGGTGCTGACAGTCAGCAGACAGTTGTTCTCACACCCGCCGCACCGTGCGGTTTTTGTGGAAAAGGTCAGCGCGGCGATCTGCGCAAAGTCCAGCGTGGCGGTGGGCTGGCTGCAGTAGCGGTCCCGGGCGATCAGCGCCGCGCCGAACGCGCCCATCAGCCCGGAGATGTCCGGGCACACTGCCTCCACACCGGCGATACGCTCGAAGGCGCGCAGAACGGCCTTATTATAAAAGGTACCCCCCTGCACCACGATATGCTCTCCCAGTTCGCGGGCGTCAGCCAGCTTGATGACCTTGAAAAGCGCGTTTTTGATCACGGAATAGGCCAGTCCTGCGGAGATATCCGACACGGCCGCACCCTCCTTTTGGGCCTGCTTCACGTTGGAGTTCATGAACACGGTGCAGCGGGTACCCAGATCCACCGGGTGCTGAGCAAACAGCGCCTCGTCGGCAAACTGCGCCGCCGTAAAGCCCAGAGAGTTGGCAAAGTTTTCCAGAAACGATCCGCACCCGGAGGAGCACGCCTCGTTGAGCATCACGCTGTCCACCGTGCCGTTTTTCAACCGAATGCACTTCATATCCTGCCCGCCGATATCCAGCACGCAATCCACCTGCGGATCAAAGAAGGACGCCGCCGTGGTGTGGGCGATGGTCTCCACCTCGCCCTCGTCCAGATGGAGGGCCGCCTTCAGCAGCGCCTCGCCGTAGCCGGTGGAGCAGGAGCGGGCAATGCGGGCGGCAGGCGGCAGCAGCGTGCGCAGCTGCGCCAGCGCCGCCATAGCGGTGTGGATGGGGCTGCCGCTGTTGTTGGCGTAGTAGGACCACAAGAGCTGCCCCTGCGTACCGGTCAGCGCCAGCTTGGTGGTGGTAGAGCCTGCATCGATGCCCAGAAAGCAGTCGCCCTCGTATGTATCAATATCCGCCTTGGTGACCACCGCGTGGGCATGGCGGGCGCAGAAACGGTCAAATTCCGCCCGGTCGGCAAACAGCGGCGGCAGGCGCTTGATCTCAAAGGCCATGGCAACCCCCTGAGACAGCCGCTCGATCAGCTCTTCCATCGGCCGCGCCGCCGCGTCCGGCTCCGTCTCCAGCGCCGCGCCCATGGCGGCGAACAGATGGGAATCCTCCGGGTCAACGATATGCTCCGGCGTCAGGCGCAGCGTGCGGATAAACGCCTTTTTCAGCTCCGGCAGAAAGTGGAGCGGTCCGCCCAGAAAGGCTACGCAGCCCCGGATGGGCTTGCCGCAGGCAAGGCCGGAAATGGTCTGGTTCACCACCGCCTGAAAGATCGAGGCGGCCAGATCAGCTCGGGTAGCCCCCTCGTTGATCAGGGGCTGGATGTCGGTTTTGGCAAACACACCGCACCGGGCGGCAATGGTATACAACTCCCGATAGTCCGCCGCCGCGTCGTTAAGGCCCTTTGCGTCCGTTTGCAGCAGGGCGGCCATCTGGTCGATAAATGAGCCGGTACCGCCGGCGCATACGCCGTTCATCCGCTCCTCCAGACCGCCGGTAAAATAGATGATCTTCGCATCCTCGCCGCCCAGCTCGATGGCCACATCCGTCTGGGGATAGCGGTGCTCCAGCGCCGAGGCCACCGCCACCACCTCCTGCACAAAGGGGATCTCCAGCGCCCGGCCCAGATTGATGGAGCCGGAGCCGGTGATGGCGCAGCGCAGGGCGCACTGGCCCAGCGTCTCCCGCGCCTCGCTCAGCAGGACGGACAAGGTCTGCTGGGTATGGGCCTGATGGCGGCGGTAATCGCCGTAGAGAATATTGTCTTGCTCATCCAGCACCACCAGCTTGACCGTGGTGGAGCCGATATCGATGCCAGCACGATAGGTTTTCATGGGGTTCCTCCGTAGGGTTTCATAATTGATGCTACATACCATACCACATTTTTCCGCATGTTTGTATTAAGTTTCTGTTAAGAAAACCGCATATTCCTTCAATAATATGTAATATCAGCTGCGCCTATCCCGCTCCCAAGTTCCCTATTGAGAAACCGAATCTCTTGTACTGCAATTAAAAGTTACATAGGAAAGCGTAAAGGAGACTGATCCCATATAAAATTAGGTATCGGAAGAATTTGACCTGATTTCATAAATCTATAAAGAAGCATAAACACCCGTAAATCCTTACGGGAACAAGCTTTTTCAAATTTCAAAGGGTATAAAACGCCACGCTGTTTCATAAAGCTGCACGCCAAAATGGTACAGTCGTGGTACAGTGGATTGAAGTTCCGAGAAAAGCCCCTATGCAAAGGTAGCTATACTATAATGCCGAAAAGCTAAAGCAGTTCTATCACCCGGTACGCGCGTGCTAGAACTGCTTTCTTTTATTGAATTGCAGCAACGGACAGGCTATGCAAAACCTGTCCAATATCTGCATCCATGCAGATAGACTGCTTTTTGATCTCCTGCGGACAAACCGCCTGTCCTTGATTGATACAGGCGTAGATTGCGTTTGGATTCTTCGCCGTCATCTGCCAAAACGGATATTTAATGATAACGGGGTATTGTATCCTACGCCTAATTCCAGAAAGAGGATTTTCCGCCCGCACGGGTACGGAGGAAATTCTCATAACTCTCCTCTGCTTTGTGCCAGCCTTTATTCTCGACAAACTTGTTGTCAGAACGCAGGTTCATGGTCATCGGCTTGCCGCAGTGTGGGCAGACAGGGTGAAGTGACCCCAAAAAGCTAGACAATATTTTGAAGTAAAAATTGTTCAAGCAGCTGAAAGGGCTTGCTGTCTGTGAATTGCAGGCGGCAAGCCCT
>CAKTGD010000093.1 GCA_934561335.1 uncultured Oscillospiraceae bacterium | reverse complement strand
GAGTACGGTAAGGGCATCGAATTGCAGGGCAAGACGCTGGGTATCGTGGGCTTCGGCCGCATCGGCCAGCATCTGGGCGTGATGGCCAAGGCCATCGGCATGAAGGTTGTCGCTTTTGCGCGCCACCCCATCTCCGTGATTTCCGAGCAGCTGGAGATTCCCTATGTAAGCATGGAAGAGCTGCTGGCAAAGTCGGATTTCATCTCCGTGCATGCCCCCGCCGTGGACGGCGGCGCATTGATCAACGCGGAGAGCATCGCCAAGATGAAGGACGGCGTGGTGATCATCAACACCTCCCGCGGCAGCAACGTGGATGAGGATGCCCTGCTGGCCGCGCTGGAGTCCGGCAAGGTGCGCGCCGCCGGTCTGGATGTGTATGCCAGCGAGCCTACCAAGAATAAGGCGCTCTACAGCCATCCCATGGTGTCCTGCACGCCCCATATCGGCGCGGCTACCGTGGAGGCCCAGAAGCGTATCGGCGCGGAGATCGTGGAGATCATCGCGGCGATGTAACATGGCTGCCGCTTTATGACGGATACAAGCAAAAGAAGAGGACGCGAAAGCGCCCTCTTCTTTTGCTTGCCGGGAAGTGGTTTTTGCTATTTGAAGGAGCAAAGCGGCGCGGGAGGCACGGAACGGGTGCCGAAAAGCCATTAAAGGAACAAGCAGAGCGCCTGCTGAAGAGGCGAACGCCGCGCCGGTTTGCGAATCGGTGATGACAGGTGTGATCACTGGCGCATATTCAGCGGATCGTCCTGCGGGCGGGCAAGCGTCTCCATGCGGCGCGGCGCGATGGGCCGGGACATGCAGAAGTACCGGGTCTCATCGGCAATATGATCCTCCTGCGCGGAGTCCACATCCTCCGGGACGGTGGTGCTGTACAGCAGAGAAGGCACGGTACGCACGAAGCCCTTGCAGGTATCGAACACATACATGCCGGGGTATCCCTCGCTGTCAAAGGCCAGGCGGTAATGCAGCTGCATCCAGCCCGCCACACGGCGGTTATCGCCGCGCTGGAAGAAGAGACGGTATTTCAGGGCAGTTTCGTAGATGCTCTCGCCGCGGCTGGCATCCCAGATGGCGGGATCGGCCACACCGGTGATGTCCCGGCCACGGAGATAAGGATGCTGATCCTCGATGCGGCGGATCTCGGAAAACTGCTTATCCGGCGTCCACAGCACGCCTTCGTTGGGTGTGGCGGTGCAGCCGTACAGCTCCAGAATCCGATAGAGCACGCCGTCGTGATCTACGGCCCACCAGCCGCAGGAAAAGGGCTTGGCATAGCCGAAGTCATAGCTGCGGTAAACCCTCCATTCGCGGGGGATATCAAAGGCCGGCAGCACATGGGTGAAGCGGCGGTCGGCATAATGGGCGGGGTCATCGGTGAATTCGGTGAACACCTGACCTTGAAAGATGTCCCAGCGGCCGTCCAGCCACGCCAGACGAAGCCGGCGCGGCAGGGCTTGCAGCTGACGCAGGTACTCGGGCTGGGCGGCCAGAAGCGCCTTATTATCCGTGACACGGGCAGGGATGAACACATAGTCCTCCGGGTTTTCGCCCGGTTCAAAGCGCCGGTCGATAAAAAGGCGCTTGATGTAGCTATGGCCGGGGCCACCGGGGTTGCAGGTGTAGTAGATGCGCTTGGGAAAGTCGTTGACGCCCCGCAGGCAGGCGGCAAACTGGCGCATCCACTGCTCCCGCAGCTGGGTACACTCGTCCAGAAAGATCACGTCGTATTCCGCGCCCTGATAGCGGTACATATCGCCATCGCCGGCGCAATAGCCGAATTCCAGAGTGGAGCCGTTGGGGAAGAGGAAAATGCGGTCAACGGCGCGATAGTGGGCGATGCCGTTCAGCTCGGCGCGGAGCTGGCGAATGTGGTTGCTCTCCAGCTCCTGATAGGTACGGCGGACGATCAGCAGCCGGATACCGGCATAGCGCAGCGCCAGCAGCTTGGCCTTGGTGCGCACGGCCCAGCTTTTGCCGCCGCCCCGTGCGCCGCCGAAGGCAATGTATTTTTTACGGCTTTCCAGAAACAGTTTTTGCTTTTCATTAGGCGTGGGGAACGTCAGTACAGGGGACATGAAGCATACCTCCGATTTTGGTTTGATGGAGAGCGCTGTGGCGGCTCTCTCCAAAGACGCTTTTGGGGTAGGTGTTGTCCCGGACGATGCAACGATATGAAAAGATGGGGAATAAAAAATGGGCCCGGCAATCCGGACGCAGGGCGAGAGATGCGGAAAACCTCCGCTTGCGGGGCGGAAAGCCCCGAAAAGCGGAGGTTTTCGGCTCAGGTCAGTTCAGGTCATTCGTGATGCGCGTGGGTCAGGTGGCGATGGGCATGCAGCATACCCTCACGGCGGTAGATACGGCGCAGCGCCACTGTCAGGCAGATCACATGCGCCAGAAGGGTCAAAGTCCAGGAAATGGGGTATGACCAGTAAATGGACTGCACGGTATGGAAGCGGGGGATCTGAAAAATGGTGGAGATCCACAAAATGCGAAAAGCGCAGGCACCCAGCAGCGAAACGATCATGGGCATGACCGAATAGCCGATTCCGCGGAGGGAGCCGACGATCACATCCATCAGCGCGCCGAGAATATACAGCGGGAAGATGATGCCGATCCGCACCATGCCGGCCGCCACCACCGTGTCGCTGGCGGAGTAGATATGCAGCAGCTGCGTGCCGAACAGGTATCCCAGCAGTCCGCCAATAAGGCCGACAGAGGCGGAGCATGCAGCGGAATACAGGGCGATGGGCCGCAGCCGCTCGAACCGGTGGGCACCGTAGTTCTGGCTGGTAAAGGCCACGTTAGCCTGATAAAAGGCGTTGCAGCACACATAAATAAAGCTCTCGATGTTGGCGGCGGCGGTATTTCCGGAGATCACCGCTTCGCCGAAGCCGTTGACCGAGGCCTGAATGATGACATTGGACAGGGAAAAGGCCATGCCCTGAACCCCGGAGGGAATGCCGATGGCCAGAATCTGACGCAGGCGGACAGGCGTGATGCGCAGCAGCCGCCACTCCAGCCGGATATCGCTTTGCTCGCGCATCAGGCAGCGGACCATCAGCAGGGCGGACAGACACTGGGAGATCACGGTGGCGGTGGCCACGCCGGCTACATCCAGCTGGAAAACGATGACCAGCAGCAGATTCAGCGCCACGTTGACCACGCCTGCCGCCGTCAGATAATAAAGGGGACGGCGTGTATCGCCGACGGAGCGCAGCAGCGCCGCGCCGAAGTTATAGAGCATGGTGGCGGGCATTCCGAGGAAATAGATCCGCAAATACAGCGTGGCCAGCGGTAAGATGGCATCGGGCACCTGCATCAGTTCCAGCAGCGGCCGGGCGGCGGCCACGCCCGCTGCCGTCAGCAGCAGGCCGCTGAGAAAGGCCAGCAGCATGGAGGTATGCACCGTCTGACGCAGCGCCTCGCGGTTGCCGGCACCGATGAAGCGAGCGGCCAGAATGTTGGCAGCCACCGACAGACCTACAAAAAGAGTGATCATCAGATTGATCAGCGAGGCATTGGAGCCAACGGCTGCCAGCGAATTATCACCGGCAAAGCGGCCCACCACCACGATGTCTGCCGCATTGAACAGAAGCTGCAATACGCTTGAGCACATCAGCGGCGCGGCAAAGGTCAGTATTTTTGGCAGCAGGGCACCGCTGCACATATCGATCTCATAGCGGGGATGGTTTTGCATAAAAAAGCTCCTTTCCGGCAGAGTGTTCAACTATCATATCATGCCGGCAGAAAAAAGCAACTGTATTTCCTGTTTTTCTGCGAAAAAATCGGGTATCTTGACAAGGCAGGCGGCGAGCGCCTATAATGTAACGGTATATCTGACGCTAAGGAGAAATATGCGGATGAACGGAACGCTGCTGTGCCAGTTGGTGGTGCTGTATTTTGTGTTTTCCTGTCTGGGCTGGATGATGGAGGTTACGCTCAAGTACATCCAGTACCACCGGTTTATCAACCGGGGCTTTCTGATTGGACCGTACTGCCCGATTTACGGCGCAGGCGTGGTGCTGGTCACGGTGCTGGTGGGCGGGCTGGTGGGCATCCGGGGCGGTACGCCGGGGGAAATCTTTCTGGCGGGGTTTGTGATCTGCGGCGGGCTGGAATACTTTATCAGCTGGTACATGGAAAAAGTGTTCCATGCCCGGTGGTGGGATTACAGCCGCAAGCCCATGAACCTGAATGGCCGCATCTGGATTGGCAATCTGATCCTGTTCGGGCTGGCCAGTGTGGTGATCGTGCTGTGGATCGATCCGGTGTATTTTCGGATCATTGCCAAGTGTCCGCCCTTCTGGCTTCACTTTGCCGCTGTGGCAATCGCGGCGCTGCTGATGACAGATCTTGTGGTGTCCCATGTGCTGATGGATGTGGTACGCAAGGAGATCGATGCGCAAGAGGGTGACAACACGGAGGAGATCAGCCGGCGTGTGCACGAGCTGCTGCGCAATCGCAACCTGTTTATCCGCCGTATTCATCAGGCGTATCCTGAGTTGCAGGCACGGCCTCACGCCATGGTGGAGCGTGTCAAGGCGGCCCGGAAGGAATTTAAGGACGCCAACCGCCGCATGAAGGAGCTGCTGGGCGAAATGGCTGACGCCCGAAGGAACGGGCGCGTGGAGGAGCTGACGGCTCGCCTGGAGGCGGCTGCCGCCACGCTGAAGGAGCGGCGTGCCAGACTGCGGGAGCTGGAGCGCAAGCTGCTGCGAAAGGAAGAAGAATAAAAAGAGAGCCGCCATATAGGCGGCTCTCTTTTTGCGCGGCGTACTATTCGCTCCATGTGTCGGCCGCCCGGTCAAAGCAGACCTGAATTTCGCTTTGCACCGGGTCTGGCGCACCCTCCAGCGCCGTATGAAGCGCTGTCAGATCTTTCATGGCGCCGGCCAGCTCCCGAATTTCCCGGATACCGGTCTGGCCGCCGGACATGCCTGCCGCCGTTTCCGCGCAGGCGCGGCTCAGCTGGGCCGCAGCGCGGCGCATATAAGTTTCCCATGCTGATGTTCTGCCCATATGCTACGCCTCCTCGATCAGAAAGGGCGCAAGCAGCTGCCGGGCCAGCTTCGGCAGACAGTCCTGACACACAGAGCTTCCGTTGATATGGTAATAGGCTTCGCCGGTGTAGATTTCGCCGCCGCATAGCGTGCATTCCGCGCTGACGCCTTCGTAGGCTTCCATATCGTCACCTCCCCTGTATCAGCGGCGGCGAAGGCCGGTTGTTGCACACAAAAGGGCAATTCAAAAGAAAAAAGCCATCCATAGGGATGGCTTTTTTGTGCGGAGCATCACATGGCGGCGCCGCGGATCTCCATCAGGCCCACGATAAGCTGCAGCAGAGCAAAGGCAAACAGCAGAATACCGCCCGCCTTACGGGCCTTGTCCCGCTGGACAATATAGCCCATGCCCAGCAGCCCCATGGCGATGGCCAGCAGGATGGCGGCGAGGCCGGGGATGTACAGCACGCCGGACTTACGCAGCGCCCACAGCACCAGCGTGAGAACCAGCAGCACCAGCTCGATGATGGTTCTGGCATCAAAATTCTTCATGACGTTCTGACTCCTTCTGTTGTGTGCCGCTGTAGTGCATCCAACGGCTTTGTTCATTTTGACTGCAATGTATTGACCTTCAAGGCGGCGCAAACGGTTTTGGCGTCCGTGATTTCACCGCTCATGCAGCGGCGCACCAGCTCATGCAGCGGCATCTGCTCCAATGTGAGGAACTCATCCTCATCGGGGGCGGTAGCACCGAAACGGAGACCGCGGGCAAGAAACAGGTAGAGCACCTCATCATAGCAGCCGGGGGAGGCGATCAGCGAGCCCAGCGGGATCCACTCTTCGGCGGTGGCGCCGGTTTCCTCCCGCAGCTCCCGGCGGGCCGTGGTCAAGGGGTCCTCGCCCTTTTCCCGCTTTCCGGCGGGAATCTCCAGCAGTGTGCGGCCAAAAGCGTAGCGGTATTGCCGCACCAGCAGCACATTGCCGTCCTCTGTCAGCGCCAGAATGCCAACGCCGCCGGGATGCTCCACCACTTCGCGCACCGAGGTGTGGCCGTTGGGCAGCAGCACCTCGTCGCGCCGCACACGAATGATGCGCCCGGCATAGATCTCCTGTGTGTCCAGCGTTCTTTCGGTCATATCCATTCGATCTTCCTCCCAGTATGCAATAAAATAAGTATAGCAGATGCGCATAGGGGACGCAAGAGGGAGGAAGGAGGATAAGGAAATTTTAGACTTGACAAAACCTGTTTGTCTGGTATAATAATCAAGTGCTCCCGAGAAGGAAATATTTGCGAGTGTGCTGGAATCGGCAGACAGGCAAGCTTGAGGTGCTTGTGTTCGACTGGACGTGTGGGTTCAAGTCCCATCACTCGCACCACCTTCTCAAAAAATGTTGAAAATAATCGGAAAAAAGTGTTGACAAATAAAGCTTCATCGGTTATAATCAACTACGTTGCTTGCGCGAGTGGTGGAATTGGCAGACTCGCTAGATTCAGGTTCTAGTGCTCATTACGGGCGTGCGGGTTCAAGTCC
>CAKTGD010000092.1 GCA_934561335.1 uncultured Oscillospiraceae bacterium | reverse complement strand
GGCTTTACCAGCGTGGCGAAACCGATATTTTATAGCGAATAATTTGTCGAAATGCGATTCAATTTTAGACCCATTTCAAAAAGTGGCGTGAGTTGTGATAAATAAGATATCTAGCCGCCCTTGCTTATTGTCCAAAATGAGATTTGTAATTGCTGATAAATTAAATTTTCTGCAAAAAGATGTCAGCTTTTCTCAAATGCGGGAATATATGAGTATAAGCATAGTTTCTCAAATATGTAAATCACTTTTGTGCGGGAAAAAGTGAAATTAATATTGGAGGTATATATTATATATTCCTTATTAAAAAGCTGGCTGCGAGGAGGTATGTATGAAGCGTTTTTTTGCAATGTTACTTTTTTTATCCATTACTTTCCTGGGAGGATGTACACAAACCGCAACAAAGATAAGTGAAAATTCAGACGAGACTATCCAGCCGTCAGTCGAATTGTCATTCTTTGATGACATGCTTTCTCATAACAATAATGCCTCCGATGCAATCTGCTATGATTGGCTGGAAGCTCAAATTCATCAGTTCAGTATAGATGATGTAAAAAACGCTTTTTTTGCAGATGATCCTATCATATCGGACGAAAACAGCGATTATGGAAGCTATAGCGTCTATGTAGCTTTAGGATTATCTGGTGCCTATCTCCAGATGGAATATAACAGCACGACCAGACAGACGATATTTTATAAGACACCATGGTATGATCCTAAAGTGCATTTGCTTGTAAAAGACTATCCTGCGGATATTGATTCGTTTAACATGAACAACATAGACAAGTTGCCACAGGGAGAAGATTTGGCGTTTGCAACAGTCCAAGAAGCAGAAGATTCCGTAAGAAAGGTACTGGAACTATTGGGCTGTGAAAACGTGGGGACAGCAGAAGTATATTCATTAAGTCCAGAAATCCTGACCTCACTGGATGAGAGTATACGCAGAGTAGACGATGATGGAAATGACATGCCGATGCAGACTTGGACTGACGAGGACGCCTGCTACTACATCGTGTTTCGGGAGGAATATGATGGCCTTGTATTTTCCCGAGAGGGTATCCAATGGGAGGGAACCAACATCGTTGCATATTACTCTGCCAGAGGAATCGAATACATGTCTATCAGCACACCTCTTGAAGTAACAGCGACAGGACAGCAAATTGAAGTTCCATCCGTGGAAGATGCCAAAGCAATGATCACCGATAAGTATAATAGTATCATCATGACAGCTCCAGCGACCGTAGAGGAAATATCACTGGAATATATTATGGCAGTCGACCAAGGCGCCTTGGTTCCATCCTGGCGGATCATTGTTGATGAAAGTACTGCACAAATTCCCTATAAATGTTGTGTACGATTTGACGCCCTGACTGGAAAGGAACTTACATGGTGATCCAAAAAAGTGAAAGCGTCATGAACGGCTTTTTTCAGGCCTTTCGGATGGAAGTTCTGCGCGCTATTCAAAATTCCTTTTTTCCAACAACATATTTTGCAATTCTGATTACGCTTTTCCTGAATATTTACCTCTATACTACAACAGATAGTTATGTTTCTGTAGCGTATTTACTGGAGTATTCCTTTATTGGATCCTTGACGATGCTCTTCTATGTTTGGGGTGTTTTTCCGCATGGTCTTTCTTATTGTGTAGACAAACGAAGTGGTTTTTTGCGACAAATTGGGAATCGATGCCCTGTCAGGAATTACTGCATTGCAAAATGCTGTGCGGCTTTTTTGACATCCGCCTTGACTATGGCTATGTCGATAAGCACTTTCCTGTGGCTCCTTTCCTTTTTTCGCCCGTTAGATAACGATGTTTACTTAGACGCTTCAGGCTATCGACTGTGGTATCCAAGCCACCCTCTTTTTTACTTTATAATCGCTGCTACAATTCTCTCTTTGGGCAGCGGACTGTTTAGCATAGTCGCTCTTTGGATTTCCAGTTATATTCAAAACAGTTTCGCCATTATGGCTTCGCCGCTGTTGCTCTATTATACCCAAAGCATCATATTTAATAAATTAGGACTCAATGGACTGCGGTTTCTTAGCTTTTCCTCAGTTTTTCATTTCACTCCAGGCTTTTCATCCCCAGCGGCAAATTTCTTCTATACATGCGGCTATTTGCTGACATTGGCAGTTTTTTTTGGATGGCTATTTATCAAAAGCGTGGAAAAGAGGTGGCAGTATGATTAGTATAAAATGCGGCTTAAACACATTTTTGAAATGGAAAGGGAATCCCAAGATATGGGTAGTTGGCTTATTCCTGATTTTCTATGTCTACAATCTTACCGCTCCAATTGTGAAATTTTGCAAGGAAGTAAATTATGCAGTGAGTCCGTGGCTTTTCCCATATTTCTTTTCCAATTCAACAACTCTCCTGCTTTTTATGCTGGCATTTGTGCTTTATCTATGTGATGCCCCTTTTTTGGATCAGCAACAGGTTTTTGTTCTGCTTCGGACGGGACGACAAAAGTGGACAGTAGGCCAGCTTCTGTATGTTGCGGCTGCTTCTTTCGCTTTTTTTCTGGCCATTTTTTTCCTATCACTTATATTTACCTGGCCGCATCTTCAATTTATGAACGATTGGGGAAAAATTATTGGCACCCTCACTCAAACAAATGCGGGACAAAGCTATGGAATAATGACTCTTTCATTCAACCTCATGAACAACTATGCGCCCATTACTGCCATGCTGCTATCCTTTACCCTAATGTGTGGCATTGGTATATTGCTGGGGAATTTCATGTTCTTTGTTAATCTGTGGGGGAATAGATCCTTGGGCGTTGGAGGTGCCACCGCACTTGTTCTATTGCCGGCTTTGCTTCATTTTGAGGGGTTTTATAAATTTTCCTACCTATCACCAGTTTCATGGGGGAATCTGTCTCTTATGGCAAGCGGTCTTGCGACACGGCTTACGCCCCCTTATGCATACAAAGCGCTTTTACTTTGTAATATGGTACTGATAGCTGCGATTTTTACGACGATCCATAAGAGTGATCTCACAGTTGAGGAGGTTGTGCGATGAGCGATTGCATCATTGTCGTGGACCATGCCGAAAAACGTTTCGGTGAGCAGGTCGCTTTACGGGATGTGTCGGTTTCTTTTGAAGCCGGTAAAATACATGGCATTATTGGCAGAAATGGCTCTGGAAAAACGGTGCTTTTCAAATGTATTGTTGGATTGATGCCACTGACCAGTGGGAGTATTCAAGTAAATGGCCGGCACATAGAAACTGGCAAGACTGTCCCAGATGATATTGGCGCAATTATTGAAACACCTGGATTTCTCCCCAACTACTCCGGTTTTCGCAACCTGAAGTTTTTGGCTACTCTGCGGGGGCGTATTAAAGATGCAGAGATCCGAAAAGCTATGCAACAAGTTGGATTGGATCCTGAAAGCCGCAAGCATGTTGGAAAATATTCCCTTGGTATGCGGCAGCGTCTGGGTATTGCACAGGCAATTATGGAGCATCCGAAACTTTTGGTATTGGACGAGCCGATGAATGGATTAGATAATAATGGCGTTCGCGAAATGAGAGAACTATTTATAGCTTTAAAAAAAGAGGGAACAACAATTTTAATGGCAACGCATAGTTCTGACGATGTGAGGGAACTGTGTGATACAGTCCATGAGATGGATTGCGGAGTAATCAGTAAACGGGATGACCTTAATTCATTTCCAACAACTTAGGCGGAAGATATGCCACACAATATGTAAAATAGCATTGCCCACCGTTTTTCTGACAGAAAAATACGCCCTACGCTGAACAAGCCCTACGCCTTATAAGGCGCAGGGCTTGCTACTGCTTTTTTGAGATGAATCTGCAAAAGTAACCAAACTGTTACTTTGCCGTCAGAGTGACGGTTTTAGAACGGGAGTCGGAATCTCCGCCTGCATCTTCCGCAAAAACGCTAACTTCGACCCGATACCGTGTGCCGGTTTCGCCATCGAAATAAATTGTATTCGCATAAGAAGTAGCGTTTTTCTTAGACATTCCAGAATCATCTTTATTAAGACTTTCCACAAGTGTGGTTCCATTTTCGTAAATTTTGATTTTCTCAACGCCGATTTGTTTCATCAATCCGTTGCCTGTAACAGAAACCTCAATTGCGATTTCGCCGCCCTTATTTGCTGTGATATCTATTGAATGTTTGAGAATTTGACTACTGGCTTTGGTAGCGGCAAACGCCGAACTTGCCAGCAGCAGAGAAAATGTCAGGATCAACGCTACCATGCGCCCTAATTTTTTCATTATGTTTACTCCTCATAAATAGAATCAATTGCCTTTGTGAGATCCGATTTAGGAAGCGAGGTGCTTATCGAACATTCAAGATCATCAATGCACCACGCCGCTGTGTACACACTGAGATTTGAAAATATGTAATGCTCAATACCATTAGTCGTATAGACTTCCACGTTGCCCTCATCTTTTTCGTAGAGAGTACTATATATTTGGCTTTTATGCCTGATAACCGAATATGATAAAAAATCTGTTCCGTCCGAATATGCAGCATCTACTTGAAGGTTTCCTGAAGAACCAAATTCATAAACGGAAATTTCATCCAACAGCTTGAAGCCATCTGGCATCCATTTGGGGATGACGTTTTCCTTAATTCCATTCTGGACTAAAATATCCCTTATATCGTTTTCAGAAGTAATAACCGGGCCAGGGGAGGGATACATCAAAGAGCTGGATTCCACAGGAGTTTCCGGTGTAAAGCCAAACTGCTCCGCCGACCACTGCCCCACCATCTGGAAAAGATTTGCGTATCCGGCCACGGGAATCGTTAAAGCAGCAATCAGACAAATAATGGTTGCTGCGACCAGCAGACTCCTGCGGAGAAACGGCCTTTTATGGATTGATTTTTTACAAATGCTATTCAGAACTGGAGCGGCATCATTTTCTATGGGGTAAAGCGATATATCAGCAGCTTCCGGGGTGTTGTATAGTTCGTTAAACTCTTTCCAGCTTTTTCCTAGATCGGGAAATGGACTAGAGGGGTGGGCCTGTTCTCTGCTCTCAATCACCTCCAGAATATAGAATATCGCCTCATCGTCACCGTTTACAGGAGAATCAATATCGGCACACAATAGCTGCCGCAATTCTTCTGTACTCAATTGGTCCAGATAGGCGTATTTATTTTTTTCATCATGGTTAGCCATAGCCTGAACCCCCCTCAATTATGTATTCCCGCAAAATGAGAAAGCGGACATCCTTTTAATAAAAATTATCCTTAAAATTTTCACGCAGCTTCTCTCGAATCCGCTGTACCCGCTTTTGGCAAGTCCAAATCGTGATCCCGAGTTCTGCTGCTGCATCTTTATATGGAACTTTTTCAAGAGCGATCTTGCGAAGCAAGTCCCATTCGTCCGCAGATAGAGTTTGACGAATTTCTTCTATGATTTCAAATACGCTGGGGGCATGTGCATCTTCACTTGCCAAAACTGCATTCTCAAAGGGGATGTCAGTATCAAGAGAAATGAATCGAATGATATACCGATTAAAAGACCGCTCCGCGTGCTTGACCTTGTTTTTTACAGTATTTTTCATCCAGCCTCTGGGATTTTCATGAGACATCAGCTTTTCTATATTTCTGATCGCTTCAAGAAACGCATCCTGAACGACTTCCTGGGCTAAGGCGGGATTATTGAGCTTGGACATGGCATATGTCCATAAAAGCTGGAAAGTATCCAGATATAGTCTTTCTATAAATTTATCTTCCTCTGGGCGCACGATATCCCCCCTCTCTACACAACCTATTCGTATCTTAACACAAGTCTTAATTAATGTCTTGTTTTGACACAAAATTTTCCATGCAGGCAAGGACTAAATCAATAATACCGTCAATAAACTCCGGCGATTGTCCCTCCAGCATCAAGACAAGGGTATGGATTTGGGCACTTTGGGACTCCTGATAGAGCAGAAGATCGGCGGAAACATGGAGTGCTTCGGCAAGAGCGAGCAGCGTTTTCAGCTTCATGAGCTTTTGCCCTCTCTCCACGCGGGAAATAAACGCATTTTCAACCCCAACAAGTTCGGCGAGTTCCGCCTGGGTCAGATGCGCCTTTTCCCGATATCTTTTTATGTTTTTACCAATAGTCTCCATTAATACAGTATCCGCCATAAAACATCCTCCTGTTTGGGAAGATTATATTTCCCAAATAGAGGATGTGACAGCACTAATAGGGCCATATTTATTTCCTAAAATTTGATAGGCGTGAAAGGCGGAGGGCAAAAAATCATCCCCCGCTTGATATCCAACGAAGAATATTTGCCGTGTTGCTAAAGAAACTTTTCCAATGGGGATTGGTGTTTTTGTCATAATTTCTATCGGAATACCTCAATGCCATAGAGAACAAAATCAAATCTCACTATGAGACGCAAATCTTGTCAATTTGAGTCGGAATATAAGAGGTTTTGAAAAAGATATAAGTACAGTAATAATAAAAAGAGAATCTTCGATTTTTTCCTTATTGTCCTGATATATTTTCATGCTTTTCTTCATCTCTTTCTAATTTTAGACCGTATTGTAGTCTTTAGTAATATATTATCACACCTCCAATTCTTGTGCAATGATATACGAATCAATCTCAGCCACTCAA
>CAKTGD010000091.1 GCA_934561335.1 uncultured Oscillospiraceae bacterium | reverse complement strand
GTGCCGGCGACCCCTCCGTGCTGATCGCCTCCCACAAGAAGGCGGTGGAGGTGCTGGGCTGGCAGCCTGTCCGCGGTCTGGAGGAGATCATCTCCGACGCGTGGGCGTGGCACAGCGGCCATCCCAACGGCTATGAGGGCTGAGGTATGTACCGACTGACACCCTTTGGCGTGCTGGACGGCAGGGAAGTTTCCCTCATTGAGCTTTCTGACGGCAGGTGCGCCGTGGAGCTGCTGCCCTACGGCGCGGCCATCCGTGCCCTCCGCGTGCCGGACAGAGAGGGCCGCATGACGGATATCTGCCTGGGCTACGAAGATTTGGAGAGCTATCGAGAACTGGACGCCTGCTTCGGCGGTACCATCGGCCGCTGCGCCAACCGGATCGGCGGGGCGCAGTTCGTCATCGACGGCACAACGTACCATGTGACGGCCAACGAGGGGAAAAACTGCCTCCACGGCGGCACCGAGGGCTTCCACAAGAAGCTGTGGGAGTTCACCTGCACCGGCAATGCGGTCACTTTCTTCTATACCTCTCCTGATGGTGAGGAGGGCTTTCCCGGTGCCGTCCGCGTAGAGGTCACCTATCGCCTGACAGAAGGGACGCTCACCGTAGAGTACCGGGCGGCGGCGGAGAAGGATACCGTGGTCAACCTGACGAACCACGCCTATTTCAATCTGGGCGGCCACAGCAGCGGAGCGGTGGATGACCATGTGCTGACGGTGCGGGCCGACCGCTATACCCCTACCGACAGCGGCAACGTCCCCACAGGGACGCTGGCAAGCGTGGAGGGGACGCCGCTGGATCTTCGCATGCCCACCCAACTGGGGAGGTATCTGCATGATGCTGCCTTTAACGGCGGCCGTGGATACGACCACAACTATGTACTCTCCGGCGGGGAACAGCCTGCGGCGGAGCTGTGGTGTCCCGCCACCGGTATCGCAATGGCGATGACCACCTCTATGGAAGGAATGCAGCTCTACACGGCAGGATGGCTGACAGAGCGCCGCGGCAAGGACGGCGCGGTCTACGGCCCGGCGCATGGCGTGTGTCTGGAGACGCAGCATTTCCCCAACGCGGTGAACTGTCCGGCGTTCCCCAGCCCCATCCTGCGATCGGGCGAGACGCTGCATGAGTGGACGGCCTTCCGTTTTTTCAGCAGATGAGTGATATGCCGCGATAAAGTCCTGTCTTCCTGACACGCTGAAAAGCAGACATAACGCAAACAATAAATACAATAAGATGAACCGGCCAGAGCTACGCTCTGGCCGGTTCATCTTTTATGCACGATGCCGCTTTGCAGCGCATAAACGGCTAAGTAATTTGCCAAACGGCTTGCAATATATATATGCTATCATGATAATTATGTAATCACAGAGTATGGGAGAAATATTATACGATCCGAGATTTTTCCGCTATTCTCTTTTCGATTGAGAGTAGCGGGTTATAAAAAAGGGAGGAAAAGCTATGAAAATCACAGGAAAGCGGAACACGTTATGGGGTATCCTGCTGTGCATCACCTTGCTGGCAGGTCTGCTGCCTACGGTGGCATTTGCTGCCGAGCCGCCCGCTGCCGCTGCCGAGCCGCCCGCTGTTACCGGCGAGGCGCCCACTGGCGAGACGACCAGTGCGGAGCCTGGTTTTGGCAAGGTAATGCTCAATGGCAAAGTCTACGACACCTTGAGAGAGGCGGTCACTGCCGCTGTGAGCGGCGACACCATCGTACTGGGCGAGGGAAATTATACCCTTTACGGCATAAAATCCGACAATACGACTAAGAACAAGGATCTGACCTTTGTGGGACAGGGCGCCGACAAGACGGCATGGAACATTGGTGCAGAGGTGCCTGATCCCGCTAACTTCGGAACCGAGTACAACAGCGATTACAGCTTCAAAAATGCGGGGACGGTCACCTTCCAGAATATGACGCTGCGTTCCGGTGAAAAGCATCCTACGGATTATCTGGGATTCTCCCATACAACCGTCACCATAGTGAAGGACTGCGTCATCAACGGCACGACTGCCTACTGGGGGTATGCCTCTGCCACGTTTACCAACACGACGTTCAATTGCCCTCCCGGTGAATACGCTCTGTGGGCGTATTGTTCTGAGACCATGACCTTTAATAGCTGCACTTTCAATTCCAAGGGAAAAACCATCAATGTGTACAACGAAGGTGCAGAGAAAAATATCACGGTCAATTTCGAGAACTGCACTGTGAATAGTACCAGCTCGAACAAGGCCGTTCTGAACATCAATGACACGTACGCGAACAAAAAAGGCGATTATAAGTTTTATCTGAATTTTAAAGGCAATAATGTCATCAGCGACGGCTCTGAAGTACATCGTGATACGACCACTTGCAGCAGATGGTTCGGCTTCAGCAAAGATGCAAACAACACAGGGTGTACTGTCGTTACGATCGATGGAACGACTGTTTTCGCAAAGGGCAAGACGGGAAAGGGCGAGATGGTCGGCCATGAGCTCATCAAGGGCAAGTATACCGACGGCTATGTGGACAACGCCTATGATATAACCTATGGCGAATGGGTAAAGGCCGATGATGGAAAAAGCTTCACCAGAACCTTCACCAAGATCTGTGACTATTGCGGCGATAAAGAAGAAGGTACCGAAACAGGCTACAGTGTGACCTATACTGACGGCGCAGAAGGCAAGGTGTTCAAGCCTCAGACCAAGATCGTCCCCAAGGGCGGAGCGGTTCCCGCATTCAACGGTACACTGAAGCGGGATGACTACACCTTCAAGGGCTGGACGCCTGCGGCTGCGGATAGCGTTACCGAGAATGTGACCTATACGGCTGTTTGGGAGAAGAACGAAAAGCCTGAAAAACCCGAAAAGCCCGTCCAGCCTGGCAAGCCTGCCAGACCCAACAGGCCTGCGGAGACCACGACTGCCAACGGCGACAGCATTACGTCTCCCGAGACCGGCGATTCTGCCGAGATGTCCCTGTGGACGACACTGCTGCTTGTCAGCGCTGCTGCCATCGCCACGGTTGTTATCAGAACCAAGAAGTACTATCGATAATCCATAATCTGCGAAAGCCGCCGGCACAGCCGGTGGCTTTCCTTTCGCGCTGCACCCGGCAGTATTTTCACGATGCTTTTCGTCAAAAAAATACTTGCATCCTGATGAAAATGCGGTATACTGGCAGCAGTTACAGCAAGGAATTGCTATGAAAGGAAGGATCGTCTATGAAAAAATGGGTATGCCTGCTGCTGTGCGGATTATTGATCCTGTCTCTGGCGGCCTGCGGTACGGAGAAAACCGATGGCCGGCAGGATGGCGATGCACAGGAGGCGCAGTCTGTTAATCTGAAAGCAACGGCGGAGGAAGCGCTCAAGTCGCTGGAGGGGACGGATGTGATTCTGTTCCCGGAGGAAAACGCCGAAACCATTGAATCGCTGTATCCCGGCCTGACCACCGTGGCCACAAAGCAGCTGGTGGTCTACCTGCCGCCGGTGGTGGGCAACGCCTGCGAGCTGGTGATGGCTGAGGCGGCCAGCCCAGCCGATGCAGAGCACATTCGTGCCATCATGCAGGAGCGGGTGGACGCAGCGGCCAACGATACCGCCTACCCCGACAATGCCGCGGGTTGGAAGAATAATGCGCTGGTCACGGTAAAAGGCAACTATGTGGTTATGGCAGTGCTGCCTGACGGTGTGGAGATGCCGGCGGCGTTCAAGGCGGAGTTCTGAAAATAGCTCTGCCTGACACCTTGTAGGACGTGATATACCGCCGTCACCATCGGCGGCGCTATGTAAGCAAGAGGGGGACGGATAACATCATCCGTCCCCCTCTTGCCGGCTATGGAAAGCACCGACTTTGCCGGTGTATTGTTTTTTACCGCGCAGGCGGCTGATGCTGCACCGCATCCACAAACAAAATGGTCAGCCCAATGTAAACGATGCAGGCCAGCGCCAGCAGCGAACAGAAGAGAAGGCAAAGCGTGTATGCGGTTTTATGTCTGCGCAGATATTTGCGGCACAGCACGATGCCGGCAGCGGCCAGCACCAGCAGCACTGCGGCCAACCAAAGGGGCATACTGTCCACCTCCTTCACACGCCGCTAAATGCATCGATCATATCCGTAAACCACTTCAGCTCGCGGGTAAAGCGCTCTCGCAGCTGCGCCGGGTTTTCATGCCCCTTGCCGATCTCAAAAAAGCCGCGCCCGCTGTGGACGGCAAGATACAGCCTGCCGTCGGGGTTGAGGTTTACGGCGAATTTGCCGAAGGAGGCATCCGTCAGCGTCAGGAATCGCTCCATCCGGCTGGGGGTCAGGATGCGAAGGGCGGCGGCCTCGTCGCCGCATGTCAGGCGGAAGCGCCTGTCAAAGGCCTCGCTGCCCGTTTTGACGGTTCCGGCGCCCGACAGCTTATCCAGTGCGCCTCGCGGCCAGATGGTCAGCCACGTGGGAAATTCCCGGTTCAGCTCACACAGCATCCACTGCCCGGTATAGACCTCGTGCTCATTCTTCTCCCACAGGCCGGTCTCCTCACGCTGAAACTCGTTTACCTCCGTCAACCTTATGGTGCATAATTCCGTGGTCAATCCCTGATAGATGCCCCGGATATACCCGCTGCCGCTGCAATAGGTGTGGCTGGGCAGGGGAATGTTGGTATCCTTTGCATCCAAAAGGGGAGGGGTGGGGTTCATCTGTATATGATCAAGGACAGCGCCCACGATGCCCGGCGCCATGGCATCGAAGGTCTGCTGACCGGCCCGCTCCTTGGATTTACCCTGCGCCGCCTGCCCCAGCGCGAGGACAATGCCGCCCAAAACAATCAGCACAAGATTGCCGCCCAGAAGGATACCGGCCACGGCGATCACCACGCCCAGCAGCGAGAGGAGCTTTCCACCCCATTTGCCGCCCTTACTTCTGCGGAGCTGCTGCGACAGCTGCTCATCCGTCATGTTCCTGTTCGTTTCTTCCATCGTATTCTCCTCATTTCGCCGCATCGGTCAGTCCAGACGCTCGTAGTAATCGTAGTCGCCGGTAACGCCCCAGTAGAGGCCATTTTCACCGGCTGTTGCAATGAGGTAGGAGACATCGTCAAAGCGCTCGGAATCGGCGGCATAGTGCCCCTGTGCCTCGTCCAGCACGCGGAGCATCCCGCTGTCGATGGCGGTCAGCGTATCGTCCGACTGCTCGTATAGGATCCAGTCACCGGCCACACCGATCCCAATGACGCTCTCCGCTGTTTCTTCCCCCTCCAGATACCAGGTGCCGTCAAGACCTTGGTGCTCGGCGCCCTCGTCCGCAAAGTCCTCCACCAGAGATTCCTCCGGCTGGAACACAAACGCCTCTGTGTCCATATCCCAGAACCACACCATCAGCACCTGCTGGCCGTCCAGCTCGAAGAGCATCGCCGCATCGCTGCTGCCGTCGCCGTTCCGGTCGGCAAAGTCAATGCCCTGAAACGCCTCCCACGGGTCACTTTGCAGGGTGATGGGATAGCTTACGTAGTCATACAGGGTCTGCACCTCGTCATCAAGATAAAAGTCGGCGCTGTCCGCATTGACGCACACCAACACATCGGTGTTCTCACCATCGCGTGTGATGATGCCGCTATCCCGGACAATGCCGGTAACACGCCAGTCGCCGCCCACCACATCGTTGGGGTCGTCGTTCTCGCCGCCGCAGGCGGCAAGGCTCAGGCAAAGCGCCAGCGCCGCCAGGAGCGCAAAAAGCTTTTTCATGCGTTTCCTCCTTCCTGCGGCGTTACGCCATCTTTTGATAGTAGTCATATTCGCCGCCCCAGTAGATCACATCGCCGCCGACGAGGGTGAAGTCGTAGACAACGTCCTCATGCATGGCGGAAACGGCAAAATACTCTCCGGCGCCGTCCTGATTTACCTCGATGGTGCCGCAGTCCACCATGGTGGGGTCGCCGTCGCCGCCGGGCCGTTCCATCAGCTCCCAGCTTCCGGATGCGTCAAACTCGAGTATGCTGGCCGCGCCGGGCTCACCGTCCTGATACCATACGCCGGCGAGGTATCCATAGTCGCCGTCGCCGGTGTTTTCGCCCGGCGTATCGCCGGTCACCTTCGTGAAGGTGCCGAGAGAATCCACATACAGTGTGCCGGCCTCGTCGAACCAGCTGCGGTAGGCCACGCCGTCGTGCTCGTTGTAGAAGTAGTCGTAGTCATACTCCGGTACGAACTGGATAAAGCCGCTGGCAGTCACCTCTTCATCGGCATCGTACAGCGCAAAGCGCACCTCATCGCCGGCATCGCTGGTGGCGGAGATCAGCGTTTCGCCGCCCTCACCCCTCCACGCGCCGCCAAAGACATACAGATTCGACATCTGTTCACTGTCCTTGACCAGCCCCTCAAGGGAGTTCGGAGCGTTGTAAAAATTGTTGTCATTGTCGTCGTGGTTGTCCTCGCCGCCGCAGGCGGCAAGACTCAGGCACAGTGCCAGCGCCAGCGCAAGGGACAAAAATTTGTGGCTGTGTTTCATCATGTTATTCTCCTTTTCAATATACAGGGTCAATGCTCCTGCTCCACCATGGACAATATCTCATCGTGGCTCAGCTCCACATCGCCGAAGCGGACAAAGATGCCGTTGGTCACGGCGCTGTT
>CAKTGD010000090.1 GCA_934561335.1 uncultured Oscillospiraceae bacterium | reverse complement strand
TACGGCGACACCACTTTCGGTGGCGACAAACTGATGACCCGTTATGAAATGGCTCAAATCGTTGCTAAAGCAATGGCTAAAGGCGCTAACGTTGACAAACTGGCTGCTGAATTCGCTGACGAACTGGACAACCTGGGCGTTCGCGTAGCTAACCTGGAGAAAAAAGCTGACAACGTTAAAATCACCGGTAACATCCGTTACAGCTATGCTGAAAAAGATGGCGACATTGATGGCTTCTCCAACAAACTGCGTTCCCGTATCTGGGTAAAAGGCCAAATCAATGATGACTGGTCCTACACCGGTATGCTGGAAAACATCCAAGACTTCACCAACAATGCTGGCGACGAAGGCACCAACTTCCAACGTGCTTATGTTGATGGTAAAATCGGTGGCGTAGCTGTTGAAGCTGGTCGTCTGCCTCTGACTCTGGTTCGTGGTAACCTGTATGATACCCGTGCTGACGGCATCGTTGCTTCCTATGGCAAAGACGTTAAAGTAACCGGTTTCTATGCTAAACCGACCAACCAAGGTAAAGCTTTGTTTGGTACCTCTGAATGGAAAGATGAAGTTGAATTTGACAACGTATATGGTGTCAAAGTTGACGCTAAACTGGGCGTTGTAGCTGCAACCGCTGGTTACACTGTATTCCAAGATGGCGCTTTCAATGAATATTACAAGGTTGGTGACAAATTTGCACTTCTTCGTTCTTTAGATATGGACGACAACAAGATTTGGAATGCTGGCGTAGCATTTGATGTTGCTAAAAACCTGAACCTGACTGCTGACTATATGCGTGCAACTGACTATGATGAAGGTTTTGATCGTGATGGCTATGTAGTAGGTCTGTCCTATGCTGGCGCTAAAGCTGCTAAAGAAGGCTCCTTCGGCATCTATGCTAACTACTATGACCAAGGTCGTGCAACCGTTGTTGCTCACACTATGAACGGCGAATACGGTAACCATGGCTTCAAAGGCTATATGGTAGGCGCTAACTACACCTTCGCTAAGAACATTGTTGGTGCTGTTGAATACTATGATCTGGAAGACAAACTGGATAGCTCCGACATGAAGACTCTGTGGAGCCAACTGGTATTCACTTTCTAATTTGACTTTTAGTCAATCCGCTGAAAAGCAAAAAATCGCATATGCATAAATGAAAAGAGGACGGTGCGCACCGTCCTCTTTTTGCAGTGGCTTGAGGGAGAAATGTTTCTTGACAGATTAAAGACTTAGCTTTATACTATAAATAAAGGCATAGTCCTGTTTGTTGCTGCTTGACATGCAACTAAAATATAGTCAAGTTCAAATGTTTGTTGCTGCTTGACATGCAACTAAAATATAGTCAAGTTCAAATGTTAAAGACTTCATTCGTATTGAGTGAAGTCTTTTTTTCGAGGTGTAAGATGCTAACTGGTCATTTTTATTACATACGAGATGAGTATTTCCGTGATTTTCAAGATGAAAAACTGATGTCTAATAAAGAAATTTCTCAAGGACAGGCTCATGACAGACCATGTTTTTATGCGTTTGAAGACAAAAAAACAGGACTCTTTTGGCTTATCCCTATATCGTCACAAGTTGAAAAATATGAAGCTATTTACGATAAGAAAGTAGCCAAGTATAAACGATGTGATACGTTAGTCTTTGCGGAAGTTTTAGGTTATAAAAAGGTCTTCTTGTTGCAAAATATGTGTCCTATATCGCAGCAATATATTAAAAATGAATATTGTAATAAGGCTGGGGAAGCTGTAAAAGTAAAATTTTCTGTTGAGAAGGAAATTATTAAAAAAGCTAAACGGATATTAGCTATGCATAGAAAAGGAATAGGTCTTATTTTTCCCGATGTCATTCACCTAGAAAAATTATTAGTGCAAATTAAGGAAAATGTTTAATGAGCTGTATTGATCTATACCTGATAGTATTTCCTTGAAAAGCCTAAGGCGAATAAGTTACAGCGAAAGCATGAATAATTTTATTAAAGTAAGAGGTCGGTGTGCACTGTCCTCTTTTTGCAGTGGGCAAGATAGATTTTGATTTTTTGCTGAAATACAGTACTATGTAAGTAGGATAGTGTGTTTAGAAAGGTTGGTGTCTTATGAGTCAACAAAAATATATTTCTGACGAGCAGGTTGTAAAACGTGCTAATTGTGCCGTAAAAATTGCTTTAGAAAAGAAGCGTGCTATGGATGTGCCTATTTTTACATATGATAGGGAAACGCAGAGTATTTGTGTAATTGGTAGTGATGGTAGCAAAACTCAGGTATGTGGGAGATATAATCATGGACGCTACAGCGAAAGAGTTAAATAAAAAGCCGGAGATAATCTTTTTTGCTGGTAAGAGTACCTTTTTACAGTGATAAAAGAATAGCTCTCTTGCTTTTTGATACACTTTTGTGTACACTTAAACTAAAAGGAGAGAATTACTTTGATGTATCCGTTTTTAACCTTAGACGATAATACAGAAATTGTACATTCCGAGATGCGCAGTGATGGAACTGTAAAAGTTTACATTGAAAAGCCCGATGCTAAGGATTGCTTTCATCATGCTACGTGCTATTTACCGGATTATAAATGGGAAGATATATTTGGCTTTTCACAAGAAGAAATAGATAAGTATCAGGAAATTATTGAATCAACGGCACATTTAATCATGCAATTCTCTCAAGAAGGTGGGTTCGATAATGCCTCAGGTTTTTAAGATAGGTTCTTACTGGGTTTATTTTTGGACCAACGAAAATGAACCATTAGAGCCTATACATGTGCATGTCTCTCAGGGTTCGCCTAGAGCTAATGCTACAAAAATTTGGATTACAAGGGCTGGAAAGTGTTATTTGTGCCACAATAATTCACATATTCCTGAGCGAGTTTTGAAAAACATTATGTCTATTATCGAAGCAAGAAGCCAAAGTGTTGTAAATAAGTGGCAAGATTATTTTGGACAAGTGAGATATTTCTGCTGATTTTAATAATGTCACAAGGAGAGGACGGTGCGCACCGTCCTCTTTTTGCTACATTCCGATGTATAAAACCTCTCAAAAACACTAATTACATACATTGCAATGCATGTAGTTCACCGAAAAACATCTTTTTCTACATTGCAATGTATGAAGTTCTTGCAAAATCAAAGCATGCTGTAATCAGTATGCTTTTTTTATGATATAATATAAACTAGTATAGAATAATTTTGAGGTGAAGCCGGTGCGGATAATTGAAGGTGCAGAATCATTTCTGCTGGAAGGAAAGAATAATAAGGCAGTTTTGCTCTTGCATGGTTACACCGGTGCGCCGTCGGAAATGCGTCCGCTGGGTGATTATCTGCATGCGCTTGGTTATACTGTGAGCTGTGTGCGCCTTCCCGGCCACGGCACGAGCATCAAAGACCTGGAGGCAACCACCGCGACGGATTGGTATGCTGCTGCCGAAGCGGAATGCCTGGAGCTGCTGGCGCGTTTTGAAAGCGTTTATGTGGCAGGCCTTTCGATGGGCGGACTGCTGGCTATCAAGCTGGCAGCAAAGCTGCCGGTGAAGAAGGCTGCTTTTATTTCGGCACCGATTTTTGTGCAGGATAAGCGTGCGCCGCTGTTGGTGTTCTTGCGCTTTTTCATCCACTACTTGCCTAAGCACAAGAAGAATTATCAGGAGCTGCAGGAATATTGCATTTCCTATGCCAAAATGCCGACGAAGCCGTTGATGAGTCTTTTTAAGATGCTTAATGAATGCAAGAACAAGCTGTTGGCAGAAATCAAAATCCCCTGTTTGATTTTGCAGTCGAAAACAGAGCATACAGTGCAGCCGCGCAGTGCTGAATATATCTATAATAAATTGACTGCAGCCGCCGGCAGAAGGCTGGTATGGTTTGAGCATAGCGGGCACATTTTGACACTGGACCGCGAGCATGAGGCAGTTTTTAAGGAAATCGCCGATTTTTTTGCGGAATAAAAGGATATTGAAGGGTAAACGAAGAAATATGGATAAGTCACTGTTGAATAATAACGAATACAGCTGGTGCTTTGCCTGTGGCAAGGATAATCCCAGCGGATTGCATATGCGTTTTGAAATTGACGACGATAAGTGCATAGCGTATTTTACGCCGCGTCGGGAGCATCAAAGCTATCCCGGACGTATGCACGGCGGACTGGTGGCAGTACTGTTGGATGAGGTAACAGGCAATTATCTTTTTGCTAAGGAGGGCAAGCCTTCCTATACGGCGAAGATTGAAATCCGCTACCGTCAGCCGTTGGCAATCGGTGAGGAGGTTGTCTGCACCGGGCGTGAGCTGAAGCGCAAGGGGCGTATGGTTGAAATGCAGGGTACAATCTGCAAAAAGGACGGTACGCTGTTGGCGGAATGTCTGTCGAAGATGATGATTGTGGATGAAACGCCGCAACCGTCGCGCAAGCTCGCTGCAAGCGAGGGTGAAGAAGAATAGAGGTAAAATTATGCAGACGAAGGATGTACGTGAAAAAATATTAAATTTTATGCGTGAAGAAAGCTATGCACCGATGACCTCGGAGGAGCTGGTGGATGCGCTGGGGCATGATGTTAATCCCAATAAGTTTTGGGACGAGCTGCTGGCGCTGGAGCAGAACGGCGAGATTATCAAAACACGCTTTGAAACATACGGCCTGCCGGAGAAAATGGGCCTGGTTGCAGGACGCTTTCAGCTGACGAGCAAGGGCTTCGGCTTTGTTATTCCGGATAACAAGGGCGACAGACCGGACGTGTTCATTCCGCCGCGCGCTTTGCATGGTGCGATGAACAATGATCGCGTGCTGGCGCGTGTGAATAATGCGGCGCAGGGCAAAAAGCCTGAGGGCGAAATCCTGCGTATCATTACGCATGCTAATAATAAGGTAGTAGGCGTTTTCCACCAGACCGGTGATTTCGCCTTTGTAACGCCTGACGATAAGCGCATCGGTCAGGATGTATATGTTATGCGCAAGCACTTTAACGGTGCGAAGGACGGTCAGAAGGTAGTAGTAGAAATTACCGAATGGCCGCAGGAGCACCGCAAGGCCGAGGGCAAGGTTACCGAGGTTTTGGGCAACATCGGTGATGTAGGCCTGGAGATTCTGTCGATTATCAAGCAGAATGATCTGCCGCTGACCTTCCCGGATGAGGTGCTGGAGGCTTCGCGCAAGGTGCCGAAGTCTATTAAAAAGAGCGAACTGGCCGGACGCCGTGATTTGAGGGAACGCACTGTCGTAACCGTTGACGGCGAGGACGCCAAGGACTTGGACGATGCTGTTTACGTAGAGCAGATTAACGACAACGAATACCTGCTGGGCGTTTATATTGCGGATGTCAGCTATTATGTTACCGAGGACAGCGTATTGGATAAGGAAGCAAGAGAGCGCGGCACCAGCGTTTATCTTGTCGACCGCGTGCTGCCGATGCTGCCGGAGCGTCTGTCGAACGGCATCTGCAGCCTGAACGCCGGTGAGGATCGTTTGTCCATGGCTTGCGAGATGCACATCGACAAAATGGGCAAGGTGCTCAGCTACGAAATTTTCCCGGCGGTTATCAATGTCCGTCATCGCTTGAGCTACAATATTGTGCGTGCAATTTTGGCAGGCGACAAGGAGATGTGCGACAAGTATGAGGACATTTTGCCGATGGTTGCCCGCATGGATATCCTGCGCCAGATTTTGCATGACAAGCGTGCGCGCCGCGGTGCTGTGGACTTTGATTTGCCGGAGCAGAAGGTTATTCTGGATGAAAAGCTGCATCCGATTGAGATTGTGCAGCGCATTCACGGCAATGCGGAGTCTATTATCGAGGAGTTCATGCTGGCGGCTAACGAAACCGTTGCGCAGCATATGTTTAACCAGCACTGGCCGTTTATCTACCGCGTGCATGATATTCCGAATGAAGAAAAGATGCAGGAGTTCGCCAAGCTGTTGGCAAACTTTAATATTAAATTCATTCCTAAGGAAGAAACGGAGCCGAAGGATATTCAGCAGGCTGTGAAGGAAATCGCCGGCCGTCCGGAAGAACGTTTGGTAACAACAGTGGCGCTGCGTTCCATGAAGCAGGCTGTTTATCAGACGGATAATATCGGCCACTTTGGCCTGGCTGCGAAGTACTATACGCACTTTACCTCGCCGATTCGCCGTTATCCCGACCTGATTGTGCATCGCCTGCTGCGTGCCTGGATGGCAAAGCCTACACTGAAGGAAGCAGATGCCGAAAAGCTGGGTGATAAGCTGGACGTTATTGCCGACCATTCCTCTATTCGCGAGCGTGCGGCAGCGGATGCGGAGCGTGCAACCGTTGACCTCAAAATGTGCGAATATATGGCAGATCATATCGGCGAAGAATTTGACGGCGTTATTTCCGGCGTGACGGCTTTCGGTATGTTCGTTGAGCTGGAGAACGGCGTTGAGGGCCTGGTGCATATTTCCAGCCTGATGGATGATTACTACGAATATTACGAGGATCGTTATGCTCTCGTCGGTACCCACAGCGGTCATACCTATCGCCTGGGTGATAAGGTGCGCATTGAGGTGCTGCAGGTAAATATCAGCGATGTAAGCATCGATTTCATCATGGCAGGGGAGAACGCAGGCGTGCGTGAGCACATCCGCCAGCAGCTGCTGATGAAGCAGAAGCCGAGCAG
>CAKTGD010000089.1 GCA_934561335.1 uncultured Oscillospiraceae bacterium | reverse complement strand
GACAAGCAGCTGCCCGGCGTGGGCATCTCCATCGGCCTGACCCGCCTGTTCTATGTGCTGGGCGAGCAGAAGATGCTGAATGGCAACCTGCCCACCGCACCCTGCGATGTGCTGGTGCTGCCCATGACGGAGGAACTGTCCCCCGCCATCGACGCGGCCACCGCGCTGCGCCGCGCCGGTATCCGCACCCAGCTGTATACCGAGCCGAAAAAGTTCAAGGCCAAGATGAACTATGCCGACAAGCTGGCCATCCCCTACGTGCTGTTTCTGGGAGAGGACGAGATCGCCGCGGAGATGGTGTCGTGCAAGAACATGACCACCGGCGCGCAGATCAAGCTGCCGGTGTCCGAGGCCATCGCCCTGATCCGGGAGGATCTGGCCCAGCGGAATAAGGGAACGATCATCGTGGAGTGAAGGGTGTTTCCCGCTTCCGAGCGCGACCTTCTTTTGTCAACAGTGACAAAAGCAGGCAAAAACACCGGAAGGAACCTTCGGTTCCTTCACCTCCCGGCGCGCTATACACCGAATTGACTTTGAAATCCCTACCACACGTTCACGCAAAGCTTTCTTTTTCGGACCGCCATCGAATCGCCTCAGCTCCAGCGCCGCTGCCGCTGACACCTGCGCCGAACAACGCTTTTGCTTCTACCGCTGCAACGCATGAGCGGCAGCGACGCAAGAAGAAAGTCAATGCGTCACACACAGCAATGACAGCCAACTTCCGCAAACGCGAGATAAAAGGTCACAAAGTTACACCGCAAAACAGCGTGCGTGGATTCTTAAACCGCAGGTTTAAGTTGTCCTTTTGGGTACTTTTGGGACAACGGCCAAAAGTACCTCGTCCCAGAGGGGACGAAATCCCCCCAATTAACAACAATCGGTAATATCATTCCATATTTATACAAAACATTATCACAAAAGGAGAGAAAATCAGTATGATGCAGATGCGTACACATACCTGCAACGAGCTGCGTCTGGCCCACGTGGGCCAGAGCGTGAAGCTGGTTGGCTGGATGGAGAATGTCCGCGCCGTGGGGCAGAACTTTGCCTTCGTGGTGCTGCGGGACTTCTACGGAACCACACAGGTGGTGGTGGAAAACGAAGAGATGATGAGCATCATCGGCAGCCTGAATAAGGAGTCCACCATCTCCGTGGAGGGCACCGTCCGGGAGCGCGCCAGCAAGAACCCCAAGCAGGCCACCGGCGATATCGAGGTGGTGCCCACCAAGATCGAGGTGCTGGGACGCTGCCGCTACAACTCCCTGCCCTTCGAGATCAACCGCAGCCGCGAGGCCGACGAGCAGCAGCGCCTGAAGTACCGCTATCTGGATCTGCGCAACCCCGCCGTGAAGCAGAATATCATTCTGCGCTGCCAGGTGGTAGCCGCTCTCCGCGCCGCCATGACCGAGCACGGCTTTTTGGAGATCACCACCCCCATCCTGACCGCCTCCTCCCCCGAGGGTGCGCGGGACTATCTGGTGCCCGCCCGCAAGCATCCCGGCAAGTTCTATGCCCTGCCCCAGGCGCCCCAGCAGTTCAAGCAGCTGCTGATGACCTCCGGCTTTGACCGTTACTTCCAGATCGCCCCCTGCTTCCGGGACGAGGACGCCCGGGGCGACCGTTCCCCCGGCGAGTTCTATCAGCTGGATATGGAGATGGCCTTCGCCACCCAGGACGACGTGTTCGCCGTGCTGGAGGATGTGCTGCCGCCCATCTTCGCCAAGTTCGGCACCTACAACGTGGCCTCCTCCGCCCCCTTCCGCCGCATCGGCTATAACGACTCCATGGAGACCTACGGCTCCGATAAGCCGGATCTGCGTATCGACCTGACCTGCAAGAACGTGACCGCCCTCTTTGCCGACAGCGAGTTTGAGACGCTGAAGGGCCAGACCGTGAAGATGGTGGACATCTCCGATTGCAGCCTGACCCGCAAGCAGATCGAAAAGCTGCTGACCGACTGTGAGGTGCAGTCCGGCTCCAAGGGCTACTGGTTCAAGGTGGACGAAAACGGCCAGCTGGCCGGCGGCATCGCCAAGTTCGTGGCCCCCATCAAGGAGGAGCTGGACAAGGTGCTGACCCTGAAGCCCAACACGCTGGTGGTGGTGGCCGCCGGCGAGTACGCCACCAAGTCTGTGGGCGTGATGATCAAGACCTTCGGCGCCGCCTGCGAGGGTCACATGGATAAGGAGCGCTACGAGTTCTGCTGGATCGTGGACTTCCCCATGTACGAGATCGGCGACGAGTCCGGCGAGCTGGAGTGACCATCACCGCCGACCAGTACGATCTGGTGTGCAACGGCGTGGAGCTGTCCAGCGGCGCTGTCCGTAACCACGATCCCGAGATCATGGTCAAGGCCTTCGAGCTGGTGCGTCTGGGCGAGGAGGATGTGAAGAAGAAGTTCCCCGCCATGTACAACGCCTTCTGCTACGGTGCGCCTCCCCACGCCGGTATTGCCCCGGGCGTGGACCGCATGGTGATGCTGCTGGCCGGTGAAAGCTCCATCCGCGAGATCATCCCCTTCCCCATGAACAAGAACGCCCAGGATATCATGATGGGTGCTCCCTCCACCGTGGAGCAAAAGCAGCTGGATGAGCTGCACATCGCCATCGTGGGCGAGGTGGAAAAGGACGACTGATCCACTTGCCAAAACAGGCCGCACGGCCTGTTTTGGGAGGTCGCACCTGTTGCGGTTACCCAAATTTTCTGCGCTGCCTTGCGGCGGACGCTTGAAAATTTGACCGCGGCCACTCGTTCGCCGTGCTGCATCTGCCACCGGCAGCGCACGGCTCTCTCCCCCTCCACTGTGGAGCAAAAGCAGCTGGACGAGCTGCACATCGCCATCGTGGACGAAGTGGAAAAGGACGAATAACATCCGTTTACCGAAGAAGGAAGTCCTTTGGGACTTCCTTCTTCGCTGCTTTGCCCTCGACACACAAGCATTTGGACGCAGCCAAAATCTTGCCGCAGGCGGAATTTATTTCTTGTCGCT
Organism: uncultured Oscillospiraceae bacterium; assembly: GCA_934561335.1. The sequence continues at coordinate 3,754 of CAKTGD010000089.1, read as the reverse complement.
CAAGCCTAAAATATAATCCGTTGATGTGTGGTAATACTTTGCCAATTCGATCAGCGCCCACACCGGCAGCTCGTGGATTCCTTTTTCATAGCGGCGGTAAACCTCCCGCTTGCAGTGCAGAACCGCAGCGATTTCCTCCTGCGTCTTATCGGCATCGATCCGCAAATCTTCCAGTCTTTGAAAATACATACATTTCACCTCACCGAGATGCTACTATTTTGTTGCATCTCGGTGGTCTGTATGCTACAATATTGTGGCACGCGGAGGTGAAGGTATGGAACTCTATCAAGAAATCATGCAAAAATACAAGGAAGCGTGCTTTTCCCGGTTTCCTGAAATAGACGCTGCGCTGGTACATGACCGCTGCTATCAGGCGCTGCATAAAATCCGTGAGATCCTCGCCGATCCCGCATTGTCGGATTCGGATTGCTTTGCGCGCATCGAAGCCATTGTCTGTGCTCTGGAGGAGCTGGGGGTCTTTTGCGGTGCGCGCCATGACTTCTGATCCTTACCCCAGCAGCCCCGTGATATCCGCCACGCTCAGCCCCTCCTGCAGCGCCAGCGTCACGGCGTAGCCGATCACCCGGCCCAGCTCCCCCACCTTTTCATCGATATCCCGCGGGGTAAGGAACAGCGCGCCCTCCGGCCCTTCGGCGGCGGTCACGGTTGGCACGCCGACAGCCACCACCGGCACGCCCAGCGTCTCGCGGTTGATGGCGCGGCGATGGTTGCCCACGCCGCTGCCGGGGATCAGCCCCGTATCACCCAGCTGCACCGTGGCGCACAGCCGCTGCCGGCTGCGGGCGGAAAGGGCGTCAATGACCACCACCGTTCTGGCGCCGGTCACGTCCACCGCGCCGCGCAGCAGCTCCGCCGTCTCCATACCCGTCTGGGCCAGCACACCGGGGGCCAGCGCCGCCACCGGCGTAAAGCCGCAAAACTGCCGGGGCAGGGCATGAACCATGTGGCGCGTCACCAGCAGGCTCTCCAGCGCCAGCGGCCCCACCGCGTCGGCGGTCATGCGCCGGTTGCCAAGCCCCGCCACCAGCACCGGCCAGTCCTCTCCCCTGCCTGCCAGCAGTCCTGTCAGCTCCGCCGCCACGCAGGACGCCGCCCGGGAAAAGAAGCCCTCCTCCCGGCGGAAATAGGGCCGCAGATCCACCGTGATATACCGCCCCACCGGCTTTCCCAGCCGCTGTGCCGCCGCCGCGCCCTCCACCCGGACATGGGTCACGCCGTAGCCGCAGCGGGTAAATTCCGCCACGCTGACGCCCTCCAGCTGCGAAAGCGCCCCCTTTCCGCCCAGCTCCTCCACTGATTCCAGCGCCAGATCCGTTCGCGTTCTGTTCATGTTTGTGGTCGCACTCCTTTCAAAAACACAAAATCTTGTGTCTCGCCCCCGTATTTGACGGGAAAAAAACTTTTTCGTAAAAAAGGCAGACAAATATCAAAAAAAAGCTTGCATTTTCTGGGCGAAGATGCTAAAATACTATCCTGCGTGGGACTGTTGATCCCCGTGAATGTCATAACCGAGGAGGTGTTTGGTTTGCCGAATATCAAGTCTGCTAAGAAGCGTGTTCTGGTGGCAGAGGCGCGCAATGCCCGCAACAAAGCCGAAAAGTCCGCACTGAAGACTGCTATCAAGAAGTTCGAGGCTGCTGCCGTTGACGGCGATCGCACCGAGGCCGAGGGCACTTACAAGGTCGCAGTCAAGGCCATTGACAAGGCTGCTGCCAAGGGTCTGATGCACAAGAACAACGCGGCCCACAAGAAGTCCGCGCTGACCCTGAAGCTCAACAAGATCGGTTAACAAACCACATGTAACAGACGTCCGTCGGGCGTCTGTTTTTGTTTTCCGCTGTTGTTGTAAGGGCGTTTTTTCCTTTCAATTGCCCCAAACAGGGCAACGGCCGCCGAAATAATCCCTACAGGCAAACGGATAGAAGGAGGCCCCTATGAAAATCGGAAACAAACCGGGTGTGATGCTGTACTTTGAGCTGGAGCCGCTGCTGCGCTCCATGGCGCCCGAGGATGGCTATGCCCTGATCCTGGCCATTCTGGACTATGCCCGCAGCGGCACGCCACCCCAGTTCTCCTCCGCTGCGCTGAACTATGCCTGGGCATTCGTCCGTGCCGGTATCGACCGGGACGATGCCCGCTACAGCCATGTGGTGGAGCAGCGGCGCAAGGCGGCAGAAAAGCGCTGGAGAAAGCCCGCCCCTGTCTCAGACGAGGATGCATTTGCAGCGCTTGCATGCAAATAATGCCAACATCAACACCAACATCAACATCAACACCAACACCAACATCAGCTTCAACACCAACACCATGGCGGCAGTGCCTGCGGCGCTGCCAGCAAAGCCGCAAAAAAAATTTTCCGCGGGAACATTTTACCCGTTTGAAGCGTCTTATAGACAGAAAGGGCGGTGAGCTCCATGAAGCGATCCATTTCTCTCATTCTGCTGGCGGCAGCGTGCCTGCTGGCGCTGGCGGCTGTCACGGCGCTCAGCGGCTGCGTGGCAAAGCCTGCCTTCTCCGACCCCACCGGCGGCGTGACAACGCCTGCCTCCCCCACCGGCCAGAGCGCCAACTACACCAGCGGCTATGTGGACATGGCCCTGACCATCCCCGAGGGCTGGCAGTGGGAAGCGGTGCAGGATCAGGAGCTGAGCGCCGAGGGCATCCGCTTCCGGAAAACCGACGATAAGGCCATGTCCTTTGAACTGCTCTGCTGGCGAAACGGCTACGGCATCTGCGGCACCGGCGTTACCTCCACGGAGCTGACCCTCTCCGGCGGCCAGAAGGTGTGGCAGCACACCGAGGAGCGGCAGGGCAGCGTCTGGGTCAATATCGCGTTTGTGGGCGTGCCGGGAGACTATGTGTGCATGATCGATGACGACGGCACGATGGACAGCGCCGTGTGGGACGGCTGCCGCGATGAGGTGCTGGCCATTCTGGGCACGGCACAGCTGGGACGGGGCATCCTTACCGAGCAGCAGGCCATCGACCTGGCTGCCGCGCAGTACGATGGCACATACGACATGGCGTGGGGCCGGTACGACGTAAAGACCGGCTGCTGGGCGGTGATGTTCTCAAAGGGCGCCATGGGCGGTGGAAACGCCGCGGTGCGCTATGTGGACAGCGATGGCGCTGTTTCCGATGAGGAGCGGCAGCTCTGCTGGGAGGGGTCTATGGAGAACGGGGAAAAATAGACCTTGACGGGCAGCGGAAAAGATGCTATCCTTTTACTGTTACAGGCGATGAAGGGCGTGGCTGCCCGGAGCTGCGGGAGGAAATGCCCGCCGGTTGCCCCGTTAGCGGCAGTAAGAGTGTGGAAATATCCAAATTCAGGTGGAACCACGGACTAAAGCTTAGTTCGCCCTGATGTCAGCAATGGCATCAGGGTGTTTTTCTATTGTCTGAAAAACAGCGTTTTCCAGACAGAGACTCGCATTTATCGCAGCACCTGCGGTGCTTTGGTCGATGCGAGCGCTCCCGCTGGTCGCTTCTATGGTGTTTTTGCCACGGGTAAACCGCGGCAAAAACCAATGCAATATTGAATCGCTAAGAAGGAAACATCATCAAGAATAAAGGAGATATCGACATGAAAAACACTGAAAAGACCATGGATAAGATCGTGGCGCTGTGCAAAAACCGCGGCATCATCTTCGCAGGCAGCGAGATCTACGGCGGCCTTGCCAACACATGGGACTACGGCCCGCTGGGCGTGGAGCTGAAGAACAACATCAAGAAG
>CAKTGD010000088.1 GCA_934561335.1 uncultured Oscillospiraceae bacterium | reverse complement strand
GTATATAGTAATCCTCTCCCCTGCCAAAGAGCCCGAAAAAGCGGCACGGGCCAAAAACAATGATCGCCTTCACCGTTCCCTCCGGCAGGCAGACCTCCAGATCTCCCACATAACCCAGCTTGCAGCCGTCGCAGAGGTTGATGACCTCCTTGCGCCGGAGCTGGCAAAATCTTACAAGCATAATCTCCACCTCATCATCAGCCTATGCTGCCGGCAGGCTGTCCCATTCCGTCGATTCAGCACACTTTTTTGCATAAGAGAATAGCCTCTGTGCGCAAGGGAAATACTGAAGCCAAACCAAAAGACGGAGGCGCACATTCATGCGGAGGAAGGTAGAAATCTGCGGGCTGAATACCGCAGAGCTGAAGGTATTGGGGAATGATGAAATGATGGACTTACTGCGCCGCAGCCACGAGGGCGACATGGCCGCACGGGAACAGCTGATCTGCGGAAATCTCCGGCTTGTCCTGTCGGTGATCCAGCGTTTTCTGGGGCGCGGCGAGAACATGGACGATCTTTTTCAGGTAGGCTGTATCGGGTTACTCAAAGCCGTGGATCGATTTGACCTGTCGCAAATGGTAAAGTTTTCCACCTATGGCGTTCCTATGATCATCGGCGAGGTCCGCCGATTTCTGCGCGACGACAAATCGATACGAGTAAGCAGGAGCATGCGCGATATCGCCTACCGCGTTTTGCAGGCCAGAGAGCAGCTGACCGCTGAGAGCCAGCGTGAGCCGACTGTGGAGCAGATTGCCCGCCATCTGAACCTTCCCCGCGAGGATGTCGTCATGGCAATGGACGCTATTGCCGACCCCGTCAGTCTCTATGATCCCGTATACTCCGATGCGGACGACACCGTATGCGTGATGGATCAGGTCAAGGACAACCGCAGCAGCGATGAGCACTGGTTGGAGCACATCAGTCTCAAGGACGCGATTGCACGGCTGGATGAGCGGCAGCGCAACATTCTGGCGCTGCGGTTCTGTCAGGGCAAAACCCAGATGGAGGTCTCCGCCGAGATCGGTATTTCCCAAGCGCAGGTCAGCCGTCTGGAAAAGGGCGCCATCGCATGCATCAAGCGGGAAATGTAGCGTTCCGCAGCGTTTAAGTATTTATGAATAGCCGCAGGCCCCGTGATATCCATCATGGGGCCTGCTGTCTTACTTCAGCGTAAATGTCATCGCCACCGGGTTATGATCCGACCATTCAAAGCCGGTATCCACAACAGCAGCGCTATCTACCGCAACATTATCGGATACCAGAAAGCCGTCCACCGTCAGCACATATTGTCCCTCATGGTACGCGCTGTCAGCATTACGGCAGCTGGGCACAGGGTTATTTTCATCCAGCGGAGCTACCAGCGCGATATGATAGCCGTCAAAGGTGTCGGCGGGAATCGGCTGTGCCCAGGAGTAGTCCCGGTCCGCCGCGCCAAACCAAGCGGAGGAATCTCCCAGCAGATCCTTATTAAAATCACCGCCGGCCACACACCAGTTGCCCTTTTCATATTCCCCCTGCATGTCTGCCAGCAGCAGCTTCAGCTGCTCTGTTGCAATCGTTCCGTCAGAGGTATAGGCGGAAAGATGGAAATTGTACAGCACAAGCTCTTTTCCTTCCTCCACCTGAATTCGGCTGGTCGAATAGCATCGATCCAGATCCAGCAGCTTCATGAAGCCGCCTTCAATGGGAAGCTCCGTCCGCTGCGCCGAGCCAATCTGAGCGCAGGAAAAAGTCAGCAGGCCGGATCGGGAAGCGCCATGGGGCCTGAAAATCGGATACATCAGAAAGGGGGAATCATAATTCTGGGCGAAAACATGGCACATCTCCGGCAGCGCCTGATAAAGGGGCAGCCGCTCATCCACATGATAGCTGCGGGTGGCATCAATATCCACCTCCTGAAGCAGGCAAAAATCCGGCGCTTCTCCGTGCAGGAATGCGGCGATATGCGCCAAGTTGCGGTTCAGCCGCTCCTTGCTCCATGCGCGGGACTCTGTGCCGCCATCCATAAAAAAGCCATAGTCCGATTCATAGGCGCCAAACCCGATGTTATAGGATATGATCTGATACGGCTGCCCGACAGCGGCGCTCTGCGCTGCCGCTTCCCCCTCTGCCGTCAGCGTCTGGTCGCCGATGCGGTGATAATCGATAAAGACATACGCCACATAAGCGCCTGCCAGCAGCACCAACGCCAGTACGATGCACAGCAGCGCCTTTGTCCAGCGTTTTACATTTCCCATCCGGAGCCCCCCTGTTTACAAATTTCAACAATTCAATTATAATAGTTTTAAGTCCGGCTGGCAAGAGCCATGCTATTATAATGAGAAACGAGGACATTCTTTTGAAACGACGTATTGTGATCCGCTTCAATGCACCGGTCATTCTGGCCTTCGCGCTGCTCTCTCTGCTGGCGCTGCTGCTGGGCAGCCTTACAAACGGTGCCACTACCCATCGCTATTTCAGCGTTTACCGCGCTTCCCTGTCCGATCCGCTGACCTACATACGCTTTTTCGGCCATGTGCTGGGACACGCAAGCCGCGACCATTATATGGGCAACATGCTGTTGCTGCTGCTGGTAGGCCCCGGAATCGAGGAAAAATACGGCCACAAGACAACGGCGCTGTGTATTGCCATTACAGCTTTTGTAACCGGGCTAATGCAGTTTATTTTCTTCCCCACCACAGCGCTCCTCGGGGCCAGCGGCATTGTCTTTATGATGATTGTGCTGTCCTCCTTTACCGAGATGGGCAAGGAGGGGATCCCTATTACCCTGATTCTCGTGGTTATTTTCTATCTGGGCGGCGAGCTGATGGACGGTCTGACAGCGCTGGATAATGTATCGCAGCTGACGCATATTGTCGGTGGTCTTTGCGGCCTCGTTTTCGGTTTTACCATCAAAAAGCACCGCCGCAGATAAAATGCCCTCCGCTCAATGCGGCACTGCGCAACGACGGAACGGGCGGCATCCTGCAATGCAGGCAGCGTAATTCCGCTGACGGCAAACACACTCTCACATACCGTGAAACCATCAAATCAAAGTTTTTTCAAAGTGTCGGAAAGTTGTATGGTATCACTCAAGCCATTGCGCCGCAAGGCTTTGCAGTTTGACAGCCTGATAACTCCTAACTCTGTAGGCCGCTGGTTCGAATCCAGTCGGGCGTGTTGTCTATTGTGCATCTTACTGAAACGCAGTATACTGGTAAAAAGCAAAGAAAGGCGGATGGCGCATGAATACTTTAATCGAATTGTACGATGAGCGTGCCATTGAAAATATTCTGGCGCCGGATATGTTCCGCCCCCAGCGTATTGTCTATCTATGTCCCGGAAAGATCATCCGGGATCGCAAACGGCAGGAAATGCTGGCCGCTTTTTTCAAGCGGCGCGGCTGGGAGCCGGAGCTGGTTTTCCTGAAAAGCAGTCTCTTCAAGGCAGACCGCATCCTGCGGCAGCTCTGTTCCATCGGCGCGAAGTATCCGGACTGCGCCATCGACGTCACCGGCGGCAGCGACGCGGCGCTGTTCGCGGCGGGGATGTTCGCCGCCCGGAAGGGTGTGCCCGCCTTTACCTACTCACGAAAAAAGAACAGCTTCTACGATATCTCCGGTGCGGCCTTCGCCGACAATCTGCCCTGCGACCTGACCTATTCTATCGAGGAATTCTTCCTTATGGCGGGCGGCACGCTGCTTCCCGGCCGGGTGGACAACCATGTGCTGGCGCAGTATCTGCCGGACTTCGATCGGCTTTTCGACTGCTTCCTCCATTTTCGCCGGGAATGGCCCGATATCATCTCCTATATTCAAAGGGTGTCGCCCTCGGAGTATGGGCAGACCCCGCCACTGTCGATCCAGGGCGGCTACACCGTGAAGGGCGAGCGGGGAACCCGGAACACCGTCAACGAGGCCGCCCTGCGGGAGTTGGAGGACATCGACTTCATCCGGGACCTGGAGATCATTCCCGGCCAGCAGGTTTCCTTCCGCTTCCGGGATCTGAATATCAGAGCGTGGCTGCGTGATGTGGGCAGCGTGCTGGAGCTGTATACCTACAAGGCCTGCGTGGATGCCGGGATCTTCCATGACGTGATCAGCAGTGCCGTGGTGCGCTGGGACGAGGTGCTGGGTCACGGCAGTGTCTCCAACGAGATCGATGCCATGGCGGCCCGTGGCGTGGTGCCGCTGTTCCTCAGCTGCAAAGCCTGCGATATTAAGACGGAGGCGCTGAACGAGCTGGCCATCCTGCGGGATCGCTTCGGCGGCAAGGGCGCCAAGGCGGCCATCGTCACCACGGAGACCTGCAACGCCGCTGCCCGCCACCGCGCCGCCCAGCTGGGCATCGCGGTGATCGATCTGGAGGAGCTGAAAACCGGCCAGCTTGTACATCGGCTGAAGGTGATCATGAAGGCGGAACGGTAACAGAATGTGAAAAAACGCGAAAAGCGCCGAAAACGGCGCTTTTCGTTTTTCAGAACGCATAAAATCGGGTAAAATGGCTTGCTTTTGCACTTCGATTGTGCTATAGCAAAGAAAATTAAAAAAGAACCGTCTTAAGCGCGGTGAGATAAGAAAACAAGTAAAAAGCCTTAAATCATCGCATTTATGAACGGCGGGCAAACAGGTTACAACTGAATAACCGAGCAAAAGAAAAGGGGCGTTATCAGACCGATAGGGTGATTACGTTTTGCTTCTCCACCGGTGAAAAGAAGTTTATTTACACAGTCCATGTGTGCAGCCATCATAGCGGTTCGGTGCGATCTTTCCTTGTCTCTTTATGCCTTGGCGTCGCTGCCGTTATTTTGGATATTCTCGCCCTTGGTTTTTTCTGGCTGGGTGCTGCCATCCGGTTTTCGGCCGCCTCCGCCGCCGGAGGGCGGCGTACCGTCCGGCCTCTGTCCGCCGGGGCCACCCATAGCGCCCATGCCGATGCTCACCGCTCCGGTCTGGGCGGCGCTCTCCGTCTGGATCTCACCGGAGGTGAGCGTGTAGCTCTCTCCCTCCGAAAGATCAGCGGATGAGAAGAACACAAAGGACGCGTTGTAAGCTGCCTCGCCTGTAAAAAGCACCGCGCCGTCGCTGTTCGCAATGGTAAAGCTGCTGTCCTGCGTCAGCAGCGACGCGCCTACAAATCCGCCCTGTGCGAGGCGATTTTCCCCATCGGGACGTTCTTCGCCGCTGGGCGGTTCTTTCCCATTGGGCTGTCCGCCTGCGCCGGGCTGCCTGTTCTGCACATTCTCACCCGGCATTTCCGTCATGCCGCCGAAGATCACGCAAGACTGCGCTGCCGCAAGGCTCATGCCCATGCCGCCGCTGCCGCCCGCCGCCAACACCGTGCCGCCTGAAACGGTCACCGTGCCGTCCGCGTCCAGTGGCCCGTTGTCCGCGGCATTGGCGGTCCAGACGGTCACGCTGCCGCCGGAGATCGTCAGATCGCCATTGGAATCAAAGCCGTCACCGCTGTCAGAGTGCGCCGTGATCGTCCCACCGAAGATATTCAGTGCATAGGAATAGCCGCTCAGGTCGGCATTGGCGGCGTTGATACAGTCGTCTGTGGACTGAATACTGATGCTGCCGGAAAAGACATTGACCGCGGCGCCCTCCAGTCCCTCGTTACAGGAGGTGACGGTCACGCTGGGGCCATCCGTTCCCGCCGCGCCGACGTTCAGGGCATAGTCGCAGTGCAGCGCGTCATCGCCGGCCGAGAGGGTGAGGGTGCCGCTCTCCACCTCCAGCGCCGTCTCCGCGTTCACCGCGTCGTTCACCGGCGCGTCGATGGTCAGCATCAGGTCGCGGATGGTCAGAGAGGCCTCACCGTCCGCCGTGGTCGCGCCGGACTTGATGCCGTTTTTGCCGTTTGCCTGCACGTTCAGCGTTCCCGTACCGCAGAGCACCACCTGCGAGCCGTCCTTGCACTTGATGACGGCGTTTTCCGCGTCGGCATTGCCGGTCTCGTCGTTGTTTTCCTCCGTATCCGTCAGCGTGTTTTCCGTTCCTGCGGCGGCTTCAATGGCGACCTCGCTGCCCTTGCCGCAGACGATGGGGGCGGTGGTCTCCGAGGTCAGCGTCAGCCCGTTCAGCACCAGCGTTACGCCGTCCACGCCCTTTTCCACCGTCACGCTGCCGTTGGCGCAGCTGCCGGAGAGCACATAGGTGCCGGCATCGGTGATGGCCAGCGCCGTTCCGTCGATCTCCACGCCATCAGTGGAGGATGCCGTAATCTTGCCGTCGCTGAATTGAATTTCCACGCCGCTGGCGGTTGCGGTATTCTCCGTTTGGTTGTCGGCGCAGCCCGCCAGCAGGCTCAAGGCAAGCGACAGCACAAGAATGATTGCTGTTTTTTTCATAACATATCCCCCCGTCTGCCGTCCGCAGCAATGCCGCAGGAGATCTCCAGATTCCCGTTGCGGCAGCGCATGGCATCCAGCAATTCTTTTTCCTTGTCCGCATCCTTCAGCGTGACCCGATAGTGGAGGCTATACAGGCTCCCCATGTTCACGGTCTTGACCCGCAGCAGCTTGGAGGATGTGGTATACTCTGCAAAAAGGTCGGAAAACAAGGCGCTGTAATCCAAGTTTTCCGGGACGGTCACACGAATGTCCCGCTCGCGGACATCCGCTGTCCGCCCACCTTGCAGCAGCAGAATTATGCAGGTCACGACTGCCGCCAGCACCGCCATGGCGCAGTAGCCCATACCGCAGCAGAGGCCCACGGTCATGGCGAGGAAGATCGCCATGATGTCCCGGGCGGAGCCGGGGGCGGAGCGGAAGC
>CAKTGD010000087.1 GCA_934561335.1 uncultured Oscillospiraceae bacterium | reverse complement strand
TGATAGCCCTTCGCGTTGATCTTTGCCTTGGACAGTTCAATGATACCCTTCGGGCAAGCTCTGACGCACAGACCGCAGCCCTTACAAAGGTTTTCATTGATGGTTACTTTAACCACATTTGACACCTCTTTTCTCTAATTTTGCTGAAATTCTCTACCATATCTCTATCCCTTTTCAGGGGGATAAACAGGGGATTAATACATTTCTTTTCTGGGATCGGTGGTATTCAAACCGTGTGCAATATAGGAATCCCAGTCACGGTGCATGTACACATCAATAGCAATGGGAGTTCCCACATATTTAGGATCCGGATTTCTGGCCAGAAAAGCATCCAGAAATTCTTTCTTACCGGTGGTATAGGCAACAGGGATACCTGAGACATCAACGACTTGACGGAGTAACTCATAGCCATCCCACAGGTCATCGGCGGTGGTCATGGTGGCCAGATTCGTGTTGTTGATCATGCCGGTGATGTTCAGACGTGAGTGCGCCTGCATTCCCTCTTGTAAACGGTGAATCTTTTCCAATGTGCTGGCTAGCGGACGGCGGATATTGACCACATTCAGCACTTCGAGAGCGCCCTCGGGCAAATCCACAAAGTCCTGATGATACCGGCCCAGCGCCGTGGCACCTACGTCGTCACCACCCACATCAAAAATAACACTATCCCAGTCCAAAACGAAAGCGGACTGTATCTCGGCTGGAAGCGACAGAGTTTCAATACCGGAACAGGCAAAGTTGGGAGAAACTAGCCGAATCTCTTTTTGCTCCACCATTTTGCCCCGCTCAGTCAAACGAAAGTATGTATTGACCATATCCAGATCGATCAGCTCTGTGCGTTCGCCACGGGCGGCAGCCTGTATGGCAAAATTAAGAGCAAGCTCGCTTTTGCCGCTGCCATAGTTACCGATCAGTACCTTGACTTTTTTCATCCGCTTCTCCTCTTGCTTACATGCTGCCCGCGGCAGCAACGAAAATCAATGCAGTATCCCCTCTCCGGGGAGGGGATACTGGCATTTACATGTTAGGTATTTTCCCTGAAATCAGCGCAGATTCTCCCGAATGGTCTGGCACAGCGCGGTGATACCCTCAATGATCTTCTCTTCGGGCATGCAGCTGTAGTTCAGACGCAGAGTGTTCTCATGTCCGCCGTTGGGGAAGAAGGAGCCGCCGGGAACAAAAGCGACCTTCTTTTCCAGACACTTCATCTGCAGTTCTTTTGCATCCATGTATTCGGGCAGGACAACCCAAGCAAACAGACCGCCATCAGGACGGGTGAAGGTGCAGGGCTCGGGCAGTTCCTTGGCCAGCGTCTCCAGCATCACGCTGCGGCGCTTCTTGTAGCACTCGCGAATGGTGTTCACATGGGCGTCCAGATCGAACATATCGATCCACTTGGAGGTCTCCATCTGGCCGATGGTGGAAGCCTGCAGGGAAGCGGCCTGCTCCATGAAGTTGTACTTGGAGAGGATCTCGTCCTCGGCACAGACCCAACCCAGACGGTAGCCGGGCGCCAGAATCTTGGAGAAGGTGCCCAGATAGACCACCAAGCCCTTGGTATCCAGAGACTTCAGCGCGGGCATATACTCGCCCTCGAAGCGCAGCTCGCCGTAGGGGTTATCCTCAACAACGGGAATCTCGTACTTGTTGACGATGTCCATGAACTTGTGGCGGCGCTCAAGATCCCAGGTGCGACCGGTGGGGTTCTGGAAATCGGGAATAACATAAATCATCTTGACACGCTCGGTGGTGGCCAGAATCTTTTCCAGCTCCTCCATGATCATGCCGCCGTCATCAGTGGGGACTTCAATGAACTTGGGCTCGCAAGCCTTGAAAGCGTTGACAGCGCCCAGATAGGAGGGGCTTTCCAGCAGCACCACATCACCGGGATTCAGGAAAACACGGGCGGAGAAATCCAGACCCTGCTGTGAACCGGAGGTGACCAGAATGTGATCGGCATCGGTATGAATGTTGTTCTTGGCGAGCATACGCTCGGCAATCTGCTCGCGCAGACGGGGATAACCCTCTGTGGAAGAATACTGCAGCGCAACACGACCGTTTTCCTTCAGGACGGCTTCGGAAGCTTTCATCATTTGTTCAACGGGAAACAGCTCAGGGGCGGGCATACCGCCGGCAAAGGAAATGATGTCGGGCCGAGCAGTCAACTTCAGCAGCTCACGGATTTCAGAACCCTTCAGCAGGTCCATTCTACTAGAAAACTGTACCATGAAATTCTCCTCCTCAAATTTTCCACGTGCCAATATTTGCAGCACACAATTTGTGGTAGCATCAAAGTGCCCCAAATCGTACCTATACTATTTAATCATACTTTTGAGAGGATGTAAACAGAAGAAAATATCAAAAAGTGACAAAGATTTGAGAGATTTTTCGCTTTGGTAAACTTAACAAAAAATTGGGATGAATTGATGTGTTTTCGCCAAAAGAAAGATTTTGCTGAAAATTCAGAATTTTTTGAAATAGAAAATCGCAAAAAGAACCGTTTTTCCCAAAAAGCAAAATGCCGACAGGACGATGAACTAACACCGCCTGCGGCATAAGAGTGTAAAAAATAATCGATTGTCGATACTTTAGCCGCCAGAACCCTTATTTTTGCTTCCCCGATGCGCACAAAGACGGTCATAAACCAGTACGCCCGCAGCGCTGAGCGCCAAAGTGACGGCAAAAATGATTATGGCATTCCAGTAATTTTTGGTACCCAGTGCATCGCCGCCAAAGGTAGAGCTTATGATGGAGGGAATACGCCCCAGAGAACAGATCAAAAGCCAGACAGGAAAGCGCATATTGGTCAGTCCGGCAAAATAGCTGAGCAGATCCTTCGGCGTTCCCGGGAGCATGAAAATTACCAGAAACAACAGGTCGCGTTTTGGTGTGGCCTGAAGAAAGCGGACAGAGCGCAGCTTTTCAGAGGAGAAAAACACCTCTGCCAGACGCGGGCCAAAGCGGCGAACCAAAAGAAAAACACAGACGCTGCCAAGCGTGGAGGCCAGCAGGCACAAGAGGGTACCTTCCACAGCACCAAAAGCATAGCCTGCGGCGATTTCAAACGGTTCGCCGGGAATAATAGCGACCACAACCTGTAGAATCATCATGCCCATATAGGCAAGACGCCCCCAAAAACCATGGGCATCGACCCATGAGCGGAAACGTTCAGGCTGAGAGGCAAAGCGAACCATCGGGATGCCGACAAACCACAGTATTAAAGTCAATACCACCACAGCAACGCCAAGGGCGGTAACCCCCAGCATTTTTTGCTGTGTGGGCGTAAGTTCTTTTCTCTTCATATCGTTCATCAAGCGGTAAAAAGCATGCTATCCTGCATGCTATTCTATGATATGCGAGCCATTATAGCATGATTCAATGGCATAAGCAATGCAGATTTTGTGTCGGTTTTGTAAATAAGATTTCCCCGTCAAACGTGTTCCATTGACAAAAGCAGCCACACTGCTTATACTGTGCAAAAATGAACCTTTACGCAGAAAGCGGCTGAAGGGAAAGGGCAAAAGCGCCAATTATATAATCTTACTACGTTGCTGCGTGACATCTCTATAAAGCGGGTACGGAATACATCTCTTGCCGGGGGAATGGCCTGTGCAGGGGCTGATTGGCGCTTGAATCAGACGGAGAATAGAAATGCGTAAGCGTGAGACAGAGAGACAGGACGGGCAGGGACAACGGTCAGGAGGAGTATAATTATGTATCAGAACAAGAAGCAGTATGCATTGACGAATGGGATTATTCTGGATGGAACGCGTGACATGGTTCCGCAAACAGGAAAGACGGTCTACATCAGCGGCAGCAAAATTGTGGATATTACAGACAGTGACCGGATTGCGGCAGGCTATGAACGAGTGGACTTGGGCGGAAAGTACTTACTGCCGGGACTTATCAATATGCATGTTCATCTTCCCGCCTCCGGCAAACCGAAAAAGAAGTCTTCCGACCCCAAAAAACTGGTGAAGCTGATTATGGCAAACGCCGTGATGCGCAGCATTGGCCTGAAAATATGCAAAGAATATGCAAAAACCGAACTGCTCAGCGGCGTTACGACGATTCGCACCGTGGGAGGCATTGCGGACTTTGACACCAGAATCCGGGATATGGCGGCAGAAGGGGAAATCCTGTCGCCGCGTGTGTTGGCTTCCAATATGGCATTGTCCGTTCCGGGAGGGCACATGGCCGGATCACTGGCCTACGAAGCGCACACAGCCGAGGAGGCAGCGGCCTATGTGGAGAAAATCGCAGCGGAAAGGGCAGACCTTATCAAGCTCATGGTAACCGGCGGCGTGCTGGATGCCGAGGTGGTGGGAGAGCCGGGCGTACTGCGGATGCCGCCGGAGCTGGTCAAGGCCGCCTGCGAGAAGGCTCATTCTCTGGGCATGAAGGTGGCAGCCCATGTGGAGAGTCCGGAAGGGGTACGCGTGGCGCTGGAAAACGGCGTGGATTCTATTGAGCACGGGGCAAAGCCGGATGGGGAAATCATGGAGCTATTCCGCCAAAAGGGCGCTTTTCAAATCTCGACGATTTCACCGGCGCTGCCTTATGCACTGTTTGACCGCGGTGTTTCTCATGCCACATACGAACAGCAGGAGAACGGAAAGGTGGTGTTTGAAGGGATCGTGGCTTTGGCGCGTGCATGCCTTGAGAACGGTATTCCCGTAGGACTCGGAACGGATACAGGCTGTCCGTTTACAACCCACTATGATATGTGGCGTGAGCTGTGCTATTTTGTGAAATATTGCGGCGTGACGCCTACCTTTGCGCTGCATAGCGCCACATTGCTGAATGCGCAGCTGGCCGGTATCGGACAACTGACAGGCTCCGTGGAAAAAGGAAAAGCGGCAGATCTGATCGTTTGCAGCGCAAATCCGCTGGAGGATCTGACGGCATTGCGCAAGCTGGATATGGTAGTCAAGGAGGGGTGGCGAATCCATCATCCGGCCGTAAAAAAACAGGCGCAGACAGAGCGTGAATTGGATAAATACCTGTAAATTTGGCATAAAAGATGTGCTGCGTATATTTCGGTGTTGAAAACGGCGCGTATTTGAGGTATACTAATCTCAAATATGCTGGGAGGTCAAAACTATGATCGAAATCACAAAAGATACCATTATCGGTGAAATTCTGGATATCGCACCGCAGACGGCGCCGATCTTCCTTTCCATTGGCATGCATTGCCTGGGCTGCCCCTCTTCCCGCGGTGAGACGGTAGAAGAGGCCTGCGCCGTTCACGGTGTGGACGTTGAGAAGCTGCTGGCCGTTGTCAACGAGGTTGCCAACAAGAGCGAGCAGTAACCAGATCTATTTGATAAAACGCATACGGCATGCCGTATGCGTTTTATCCTGCGTTGTGTGAAAATGAGAGAATTATTGTTACAACCGCGCCTTCAGCTTCTGGCGAATATGGTGCCGGTGGGGAGCCGTCTGGCTGATGTGGGAACCGATCACGGCTATGTGCCGGTTTGGCTGATACAGCATGGACGTATTGCTTCCGCCATTGCATCGGATATCGGTGATGATCCGCTGCGCCATGCCCGGGAGACTGCCGCTGAATTTGAGGTGTCCGGAATTGATTTTCGTCTGTGTGCAGGGCTGGATGCCATTACGCCGGAAGAGACGGATACGATACTGATTGCCGGCATGGGCGGCGAAACGATCCAGACGATCTTGTCTTGTGCGCCGTGGACGGCGGATGGAGAGCATTTGTTGCTGCTGCAACCTATGACGAAGGTGGAACTGCTAAGAAAATGGCTATCTGACAACCGATATTACTTCACGGATGAACGGCTGGTTTATGACAAAAATCATCTGTATCCTGTGTTCGCGGTTCGCGGGGGAAATCGACCGCCGATTACGCTGCTTCAGCAGTACGGCGGCGTCATGCTAGATGGGGATCCGCTATATGCCGCCTATCTGGACGAGCGGATTGACAAGCTGCAAAAGGCCATCGCGGGTATGCGCGTTTCCAGTGCAACTACAAATGCTGTAAAGGCAGATAGCTTGACGGATATTTGCCGTTTGCTGGAAGAGAAGAGGAGAATGCTGTGACAAGAGTACACGATATTGAAATGTGGCTGTATGATTGGGCCCCCAGAACACTTGCCATGGAGTGGGACAATGTCGGCCTGCTGGTGGGTGACGGCGCGGCTGAAGTACACAGAATTCTGGTGTCATTGGATATCACCGAGGATGTGGTGGCTGAGGCGGTGGAGCTTGGCGCAGATTTGATCGTGGCCCATCATCCGCTGATGAATTGTACCTGGCATAAGGTACAGCATGTGACAGCTGACGATGCGCAGGGGCGGATGATTACAGCTCTGCTGCGCGGCGGTATTTCCGCCATCTGTATGCACACCAATCTGGATGCGGCGGCGGGCGGTGTAAACGATATTCTGGCGGAAAAATTGGGTTTAAGCGATCTTGAGATGCTGACAGAGGAAAAAATCGGCCGCGTAGGGACATTAAAATGTGAAAAACCTCTTGTCGAGTTCCTACAAGATGTGATAAGATATTTAGAATGCAATGGCCTGCGCTACACAGACTGCGGCAAAAGCGTCCATCGTGTGGCAGTGGGAGGCGGTGCATGCGGTGACTATATCAATCAGGCTGTGGCGCTTGGCTGCGATACCTTTGTAACATCTGACCTCAGCTATCATGAGTTTTTGGATACAAAGGCGTTGAACCTGATCGATGCAGGACATTTTCCGACGGAAAATGTAATTTGCCCTGTCATTGCGGAGCGGTTGCGGGAGGCTTTTCCCGCCTTGGCGGTGGACTTGTCGGCCGCCCACCATAAAGAAATCATACAATATTGCATAAAGAAGGAGAAGTAAACTATGTCCGGACATTCCAAGTGGCACAATATCCAAAAAACCAAGGGTGCAGCGGATGCTAAGCGC